>NZ_JAGWCS010000110.1:0-13315 GCF_020657705.1 Clostridioides sp. ZZV15-6598
TGCCGATTTAGTTTTATTCTACAACTACAATAATACAACAGAATTAGTTATTATTCAACATGATTGTTTGAAAATTGGATAAATTTATAAATATGAACGTTATTTTACTTCAAAAAAATAGACTAAACATATAAATTGTATGGTAAAAATTACCTGTATCAATTGTGATTAGAAGCTTCTATTATTAATTTGAGCTAGACAGAATTTGAGGGAGTGACAAAACGTGGAAGAAGAAATATTAATAGAAGGGTTAGTAAGAGCAGAATTTGTGGTAATGAGCTATCTATGGGAAAAAGATTCATTGACATCTAAAAAAGAAATAATAAGAGACATAAAGCAGATGTATGGATGGCATAAGAGTACAATAAAAATAGTACTAAAAGAGTTAATTTATAAGGGCTTTTTAGCTAGAGATATTATAAAATTTCAATCTCATTATAAAATAATAATAGCTAGTGAAGAGTATGATACTCTTAAGAAAAAAGTATTAAAACCTACTAAAAACAGAAAAATTATACGTTCTCTTACGACTATACATAAGTCTATAAGTAAAGAAAAACTAGATTATTTAGAAGAGTATTATAGGAATCTAGACGAATGATTTGGTATATATTGGAAAGGGTATTTATATAAATTCTCTTGTCTGGAAAACTTTATTGAGATGGACTTTATCTATATATATCAATAATTTAAAAGATGAAAATGGTAGATAATTACATAATAAAAGCAATGAAGGTATGAAAGTATAACTTTTTGTACCTTTATTTTATTTATTATTCTGAACATATTTTAAATTATTGAATAGGTCTACTTTTGATAAATATAAATTTCATTAGGCTGTTTATAAAATATATATTTATAGATATAAAAACAAGACTTGGATAAGTAGCCGTTATCATAGTAAAATAAATGCTTGTAATTATATTTGGGTGGAAGATGGTGGAAGAAAATTAGAAAAAATATAATTTTTCCACCATTCTTCCACCCATAAAATAAAAATTACTCAATAAGAATTAATATACATCAATTCAGGTTAATCTAATAAAAATACTTAAATTAAAGTAATTTGAAAACCGCATAATTTAAATCCATTAATTCAAATAAAGCTTAATTTAATGCAAATCTTAAGAAATTTTTAAGATTTAGGATAATATTTTCTTAAGATTTATATTCTATTATATAGATATAAAGAAAAATTATAAAAATGTAAGATAATACAATATAACAATTTAGTCATTATTGAGAAAGGGAGTGAAAGATATTGTATAATAAATATAAGGATTATTATACAATAGAGGAAGTGAAAATATGTACAATATACTAGTAGTAGATGATGATAAAGAGATTGTTGATTCAATAGAGATATATCTTAAATCAGAAGGATTTAAAATACATAAAGCATATGATGGAATGAAAGCATTAGAAGTAATAACAGAAAATGATATTCATCTAATCTTAATGGATATAATGATGCCTAAATTAGATGGAATCAAAGCAACTGTAAAAATACGTGAAGAAAGAAATATACCAATAATTTTAATTTCAGCAAAAAGTGAAGATACAGATAAAATAATGGGATTAAACATTGGAGCTGACGATTATATAACAAAACCATTTAATCTATTAGAACTTGTAGCTAGAGTAAAATCAAACTTAAGGCGATATGTAACTTTAGGTAATTATGAAGATACATGTAAAGAAATTTTAAAAAGTGGAGCTCTAGAGTTAAATACATTGACAAAAGAAGTTAAGATTGATGGCGAAAATATAAAAATGACACCAATTGAATATAAGATAATTGAACTTCTTTTAGAAAATAAAGGACGAGTCTTCTCGATAGATGAGATATATGAAAAAGTATGGAATGAAGAAAGTTTTAATTCAGAAAATACAGTAGCAGTACACATTAGACGAATAAGAGAAAAGATTGAAATAAATCCAAAAGAACCAAGATTTTTAAAGGTGGTGTGGGGAGTTGGTTATAAGATTGAAAAATTTTAGCGGAAAACTTATGAAAGAAAAGAGTTTAATATTTAATTGCATTTTAATTTTAGTCGTTTTTACTTTTACACAAATATTAGGAATTCTTATATGTTTTAACTTCTTCTCAAGTAGCTTAATGTACTCTATGGGAATTATGCTTGTATTGAATTTTATTTTATATAAGATATTGACGATGTAGATGAGGTGAACAACTTGGAGAAATATAGAGCATTAAAGTTAGTAGCATTAATAATAGTATCTATTTCGTTTCCATTAGCTATACTATTTGCATCAATAGGACTTGCTGAGCCTAAACACAATATACAAAAAACTTCTACAAGTAGTGCAATTGTTCGAATATCTGATGATTTTTATGACAGTAATATATTTGATGAAAGTACAATGCAAGATTTATTATATAATTTGAAGCTATCTGTAAATAGTGGATATACCAAAGAAGAAAAAATTAAGTTAAATTATAAGTATTCAAAATCAGGAGGAGACGGCAAAAATATTGCTTTAAGTAATGATTATGATGACCTTAATAGTTATGATGATTTTGTAAATAATAAACTATCGTCTATGGAATATTTAAACTCTCTGAAAAATATAAAAATGTATATTAGAAATACATATACAGGAGTGTTTTATACTAACACAATAT
Organism: Clostridioides sp. ZZV15-6598; assembly: GCF_020657705.1. Taxonomy (NCBI): domain Bacteria; kingdom Bacillati; phylum Bacillota; class Clostridia; order Peptostreptococcales; family Peptostreptococcaceae; genus Clostridioides; species Clostridioides sp. ZZV15-6598. The sequence continues at coordinate 2,648 of NZ_JAGWCS010000110.1, forward strand.
ATAATGATTTAGATGAATTTAAGCAAAATATGAAGGGTTATTGTGATGTAGAAATAATAGCAGGAGTAGAAAAAAGTTCCTATACTAAAAAACTAAATGGGAAAAAATCTGAATTAAATAATATTGATTTAAAATTAAATGGTATAGATGAAACCTTTGAAGCCTATGTATCTTTTCCTAAAGAGTTAAGTATTGAAGATGGAATTGTATACAATAACTTTGAAACATTTAAGCAAGCTACAGAAAAAGTGAAATTATTTTTTGTAGCTAGTTTAATTTTGGCTATTATATGTTTATTGTCCATGATATTATGTAAACGAATTAAATGTAAGGCATTAAAGAAAGATAGTGTATCTTTATTAATATACAATAAAATACCTATGGAATTTAATGCAATAATAATAGCTATCTCAATAATACTTCTATTTCTGTATGTTATTAATACATCCTATGATATTTATATTATATTACTAATTTCTATAGCATCATTACTAATTTCAAATAATATATTTTTTATAACTGTTCAGTTAAGCTATTTGGAAAATAAAATGTGTATATTTAAATCAAGTGTTATAGTAAGAGTTATTTTATGGTTAATAAAAACTGTAAGGGAGGTCATTAACGCTATAAAGAAAGTATCTTTAGCAAGAAAAGTTATTGGTATAGTAATAATATCCTTGATTTTAATAATTTTAATCAGTGCTCAAAGTGTAAGCCTAGGATTGTTATTTTCTATATGTATATTTTTAGGTTTTGCACTTTATATAACCAAAAGGCTTTCTTATTTGAGTTATGTTATAGAAGGTACCGAAAAAATAAAAGATGGTGAATTAGACTATAAGATAAAAATTAGTGGAAATGATAATTTTACATCGTTAGCAGAAAATATAAATAATATTGGAGAAGGCCTAGACAAAGCAATAGAAGAACAGGTAAAAAGTGAAAGGATGAAATCTGACCTTATAACTAATGTATCTCATGATTTAAAAACTCCACTTACCTCTATAATAAATTATGTAGATTTAATTAAAAAAGAAGACTCTATACAACCGGACTATATAAACGATTATATAAATGTACTAGAGTCAAAGTCAAAAAGGTTAAAATTATTGATAGAGGATTTATTTGAAGCGAGTAGAGTAAGTAGTGGTAATATAGAGTTACAAGTTAGTAAAATTGATTTGGTACAACTATTAAGACAAAGTATAGGTGAGCTAGAAGAAAAATTATCTGCAAATAATCTAAGTATAAGATTAAATGTTCCAAATGAAAAAGTGTATATATGGGCAGATGGAAGAAGAATGTATAGAGTTTTTGAAAATCTTTTGTCAAATATAGCTAAATATTCTTTGGAAAGTACTAGAGTTTATATCGATGTTTATGAAAATGGTGACAATGTAAAGGTAGTTATGAAAAACATATCTTCATATGAGTTAAATTTTGACCCAAGTGAGATTATGGAAAGATTTAAAAGAGCTGATGAATCAAGAAATACTGAAGGTAGTGGATTAGGACTTGCTATTGCAAGAGATTTAGTAAATTTACAAGGTGGAAAATTCTATATAGAAATAGATGGGGATTTGTTTAAAGCAAATTTAGAATTTCAAAAATATGAAGAAGAAATAAGGATAGATTAAAATAAAATTTCAAGATATAATATGATTTTTACAGAAAAAGTAAGATATTAAGAGACTTCTTATAAAACAATTATATAGATACTTTTAAAGAAAGGAATACTTTTAATTAATTTTATGAGAATGTAGATAGATTTGTGTAAATATATTTTTTCTTACTAAATATTGCTGGAAATTTTGATATGCTCTCTTTATAGTAGATAGTTGAAATAATGAAAGCTAATGCTATGAAGGGAGTATATTTTTATGTCACGAAAATCCAAAACAAATTTTGAAACAAAAACCAAATTATTTGACATACATACTGTATGTATGTTATATTGATGGTACCAAATATAAAGGAGATTATTTTTATGAAAAATAGTTTTTACCCCGTACTAATGTGTAATGATATAAGAAAAGAAGCAGATTTTTTTATAGAATTATTTGACTTCAAGGAAACCTTTAATAGTGACTGGTATATTAGCTTAAAAGACAATGATGAATTTGAGTTGGCATTTATTGATAGTTCACATGATACAATACATAAACTGTATAGAAAACCGTGTGAGGGTATTATTCTTAATATTGAAGTTAACGATGTAAATACTGTATATTCAGAAATAATTAGTAGAAAAAAATCATCAATTTTGTTAGATATAAAAAATGAAGAATATGGTCAAAGACATTTTCTTATTGAAACTCCAAGTAAAATTTTGGTTGATATTATTCAAATAATCCCACCATCAAATGAGTATATTAAAAATTATAAGAAATCAGGTAATGAAAATGACTAAAAATAAAAAAGAATTAGCATCTATAAATACTACAAAAAATTTGATTGCCATTGCACGTAATCATTTTTCTACTTATGGCTATGAAAAGACCTCATTAGAAGCTATCGCCGAGGAAGCTAATATGACTAGAGGTGCAGTATATCACCACTTCAAAAATAAAAAAAACTTATTTAAAGCAGTTTTGAGCCTTGTTCAGTATGAAGTTGGATTAAACGTAGAAAAAGAAGCTATGACATCCGAAGATATATGGGAACAGTTAATTTTAGGTTGTGTTGGATTTGTGCAATCAGCTACTTTAGAATCTAACAAAAGAATATTATTAATCGAAGCACCTAATATTATAGAGTGGAGAGAGTGGAAAAAAATGGATAATGAGAATTCTGTTTTACTTTTGGAAGAACAACTCTTAATTGCTCAAAAAAATGAAAAATTAATAGAGTTTGATATTCATATAATTTCACATATGATTTCTGGTGCATTAAATGATTTATCTATTTTTCTTGCAGAAACCAATACTTTAGATAGAAATCAAGTTTATAGAGCTGTTTATCATTTATTGAAAGGATTTAGAAAAGATGGCTAAGAAAGTGAAAGACTATTATGACATTGAATATGTAAACTTCTTGGCTGAAAAAATAAAATCAGTATATCCAGAATTTATTATTAATAAGTTCTTTTCACTGACAAAACCAACTATTGAATTGTTAGAATTCAATCAAAGGCAGGAGTTATTAGCAAATGCTTTAAAAGAGTCTATTAATTTAAGTTATTCGGATACTATTAATGTTTTTGAGAAAATACTAGGTCCAGAGTTAGAGGGCAGTTTAGGTATGTTTACAGAAGGTTATTGGTTATGGCCTATTGGAAAGTATGTAGAGAAGTTTGGTGGAGAAAATTTTGAAGTAAGCACAACTTTCAGTAAAAAGTTGACAAAAAGATTTACTAGTGAGTATTGTATGTGTACCATAATAAATAATTTTCCAGAACAGTCTATGGCTTTGCTTTTGGAATGGAGTAAAGATAGTAATAAAAGAGTTCGTCGATTAGCTAGTGAATGCATTAGAATACGATTGCCATGGGCAAAAAAAATGTATGTTGCCTTAGAATATTTTGATACTTATTTTGAATTATTGTCTAATCTAAAAGATGATACAGATAAAACTATTCAAAAGAGTGTAGCAAATAATCTAAATGATTTATACAAAGAAGAACAAGACAAATTTGAATTAATTATTTCTAGTTGGAAAACAGAAAATATAACAAAAGAATGTCAATGGATTATTAGGCATGCTTCAAGAACAAAAAATAAAAAGCAAGAATATATGTAGTATTTATATATTAAGAATATAAAGAATAACTAAAACTCTAATTTTAACGTGATGTAAAGAAAAAGGAGAGTGTGATGAAAGTCAAAATAAACAGCAGCTTAATTGTTTTTGGAACTTCGATATTGACTATCCTATACTTTTTTGTAATCGTGTCTCCCTTTATCGAAATGTATGGCTTACTTAGTGAAAATACTATACAATCAAAAGCAACAAAAATATCATATTTCTGTTTGACTACACCAGTATTTATCGCATATGCTGGGGTAATATTATGTTACTTTCGAAGAATAACTTTTTTTAAATGTATAAACTATCCCCTTATTGTCACCAATGTTTACTTTGGAACCTTTGCCTGTCTAATGGTATTTGGTGGAAGTGTTTTATGGCTGATGGTAGCAACTTTTTTCTTTTTTATATTGTCGTTCTTTGGAAGTTTTTTTGTTGGAATCTTTAAAGATATTCATTATTTTAGAAGATGGAGATTATCAAAGTGAGCAATCAATAAAAGAAATGAATGAAAAAGGATATTATGTGAGTAAGAAAATGGAAAGATGATATATTTCTAATGAAAAAAGAGTAATTAAAAAGTAATTATAAAAAAACTCTATAAGAAAATTGTATTTTTCAAAATATTTTCTTATAGAGGCAAACAAATATTGTATATAATGCTAATATTTCTTTATTATCTGGAGTAATTACATATATTATGAAGAGTGAAAAACAGATTTACTAATATTGATGATAAATTTAAACCGATAATTAACCTAATATCTTAAAAATATATTGGATTCATAAATGGTATTACAAGTTCTGCAACCTCTCCATCTGCATCAAATCCCCAATATCCGCTGTAAATACCATCACCCATACCACTTGTGAACATAATTAATCTGTAGGATGTTTGTGGTAATTGCCAAAGTAAGAAATTGCCATCTTTATTCTGTACATTTGGGTACATTTCATAACTTTTTTGAAAAAGTGTTGCAAAATAATCATTATATTTGTTTTTGTCTGGATTTTCATTTTGCCATTTTGTTATAAAATTACTATACTCTTTTGCAACTTTTGCATCTGAAAAACAGGCTAATCCTGTATCCACACCAAAGAAAGTCCATGCTCCTGATTTTCCAAAATCCTCGCCTTTTTTTCCTTTTGGCATTGCAATTTCATATTTGATAGGTTTTTTGTCATTGATAATTAATCTTGCTGCTGCAATTCTAAGTCCTGCAATTTTAGAATGGCAGATAGAAATTTCTACCGAATAACTTCCAACAGGTATTTTTCTTTCTAAATAAGTCATATATTCACTCCCTAAATACGCAAGAGGGTCTGCAAGGACAACTTCTCCACTTGGGAAATCTGTTTCCCCTATTATAAATGGTTTAAGTTTCTCACTTCTTTGAAACAAGCCTTGAAAGAATTCTATTGAATAGTTTTCCTGATTCAAAAATTTTAGGTTTTTTTCAAATGCTATTTGTGCAGGATGCTTAACTTGTTCTCTAATTTCTTTTCCTGTATTTGTATCAATAAAATATTTTCCACTTTTATCAGAGTGAAACTCTAAATCAGTTCCTATGGGCATATAAAAAATATTCAAAGCAGTTGGTTCAATGTCAATAAGTGTATTGAAATCTACAATTGCCATATTCTTGGGATTGTCTACATACTCCTGTGTATCTTTATCACCAAAAGCAATCCATCCATTTCCAAACTCACTATATTCTCTAAAAATCCACTTCAGTTTTGATGTTCCATTGAGAATCGATTTGCTGACAATACAGCCACCTGCCCCAGTAATATACTGTTTTATTTCTGATTTTTCGACTTTTGTTTCCTTTTTATTTTTGCTAAACAGTTCCATACGAATTCTCCTTACTTTCAAAATTTTTTTGATAATAAATATAATAGATATTGACATTATTTTATTTGATGTTCAATTTGTTATATTTCAATTTATTTGATAAATATATCGTATCATACCTGCATACTAAAGTCTGTGTTTTTCTACTTTTAGCAAAGTTACTTATTTCAATCTGTATGGTAATAATTGTATTTGATTGTATAAAATCATTACAGTAATATTTATTTAAGTAGAGATGATTTATGGTTTTTTTACTCAGTATAGCTTGTTTCTTGAAAAAATAATATGTGCAATTCCCATATTTTTTTTAAAATACTTTTTAGTATCGTTTATCTTTTAGATTAGAGTTAGATTGTGCAAAATTATAAAATAAGTTAAAATCATGTGCAATTATTTGGTATGGCACTATGTATGTAAAATATAGATAATAAAATTAAGGAGGCAGTATGAAGGAAAGGGCTAAAAAAATATTAGATTTTATTATTAAAAATAACAATGTAACATCACAAGAACTACAAGAAAAGTTCAACATATCAAAAAGAACTGTTTATTACGATATCTTATCTATAAATGAAGAACTAGGAAAAAGAGGTAATATAAAAAATATAAAGCACAAATTTATATTTGAAGGTAACTTAGGTAATGTAAGAAAAATAATTTCAGCTGAAGAAGATAAATTTCTAGATAGTGAATATAGAAAAACTTTTATATTAAACAAAATATTACATGATGAAAAAATATCAATAGAAAAACTAACAAATGAAATGTTACTTTCAAAAAATACAGTAGTACAAACAATAACTGATATAAAAAAGTATCTTCAAACGATGGGACTAAAATTAGAGTACAAGGGAAAGTACAAAGTAATAGGTGATGAATATGTTATTAGAGAACTTTTCTTGCTACTTACACAAGAAAATGTATTAGAAATTAATTCTACAAGTAAGGAAGTAACTGACTTTGATACAAAAGGATGCATAAATCTTACAGATTATTCTTTATTAAATTTAACTAAGTTTACAGAGTTTCTAAATAAAAGAATAAGAGATGGGAAAACCTTGTATTCTTATAAATATCTAAATGAAGCTAAAAAAATTAGTTACTTTAATAATTGTAAAGAACTTTTGTGTGAAGAAGCTAATGAAAATGAACAAGCCTATGTGTGTGCTTATGTAAGTTCACTTCCTAGTTTAAATAGTGAGGTTAAGGAAGATATTGTTGAAGAATATGTAGATAAACTTATAGACAAGTTTGAAATAAATACAGCAATAAAATTAGAAAGTAAGTATGAGTTTAAAAAAAATATTTTAAGGCACTTGCATTCTTCTTACAACAGAATAAGATTTAAGTTTCCTATTAGCAACCCTATGCTAGATGAAACGAAGTATAAACATAAGTCACTTTATAAGATTATAAAGTCAATTATAGAAAATGAAGAAGAGTTTCCTGTATTTGAAGGTATAAGAGAAGAAGAAATAGGATTTATAGCAGCATATTTTGGAGGATACTTAAGAGGTTCTAGAGATAATGGTCTAAGAAAGAATAAAGTCTTGCTAGTTTGTCCTAATGGCCTTATGGTATCAAAGAGCTTGGAAATACAGCTATACAAATACATACCAACTATAGAAATAGTAGGTATAGTATCTATTAAGCAACTAAAAGAAGTAAATATATACTATGATTACATAATTACAACCATAGACATACAAAATGTAAGTAATGTAATAGTTGTAAATCCTCTTTTAACAACATCAGACATTCAATTACTGATGAACAAGCTCATAAGTGTAAAAGAAAATGAGAAGTATTTCAATCTTGAACTGATAATACAGGCTATAAGAAAAAATGGAGTTATTAATAACGAAGAATCACTAAAAGCTGACTTATTAAACATAATACATAAGATAGATGAAGGAGAGATGTATCAACCAATGTTAAAGGAATTAATTAATGAAGATAGGGTCAACATAATAAGAAGTGTTAAAGATTGGAAAGAAGCAATAAAAATGGCCTCAAAACCCTTGCTAGAAGACAACTCTATTGAAGAGTTGTATATAGAAAACATGATAAAGTCAGTTGAAAAGTATGGACCGTATATTGTTTTAGCTGATAGATTTGCTCTACCACATGCAAGCTCTAAAGAAGGGGTAAACAAACTTGCCATGTCTTTACTTATAGTAAAAGATGAGGTTGATTTATTAGGAAAGCCAGTGAACATATTTATGGTACTAGCTGCAATAGATAATACTACTCACATCAGAGCATTAGCATCACTTTCAGAGATGATGTACGAAGAAGAAAATATAAAATTAATAATTAATGGAGATAAAAGTTCAATACTAGAGCTTATAAATAAACAAAATTAGGAGGTATTTAAAATGAAAATATTGGCAGTATGTGGATTTGGTGTAGGTTCATCAATGGTATTAAAAATGACGATACAAAAGGTTCTAAAGCAGTTAAGTATAGAAGGAGAAGTAGAAAATACAGATATAAACTCAGCCAGAGGAGCTGATTGTGACTGTATATTTACAAGCCAAGAATTATTAAATGAATTAAAAGGAACTTGTAATGTACCAGTATATCCAGTTAAGAAGTATATGGACTTAGGAGAAGTTACAGAAGTTGTTCAAACTTTCTTAAATGATAAGAAATAGTATAAACTTTAAAAATTAAATTTAAGTTAACCGACATAAAATAAAAACTTACTGAAATTAAAAACAGTAAGAAAGAGAGGGGGAATTTAGTGATAGAGAACTTAAGTAGTTAACTTATCACTAAAAAATATAATGCTTGATTTTATTTCAAATAATATTTTACGTAATCCGTCTATGCTAATTGGATTAATAGCAGCGTTTGGCCTTATATTACAGAAAAAGAAAGCATCAGATGTTATAAAAGGGTCATTACTTGCAGCTTTCGGCATCATAATTATGGAAACTGGGACAGGTATGTTAGTTGGTTCAATAGCACCGATTAATGGAGCTTTCCAAAGTATAAGTGGTGGTGCAGTAACAAAAGGTTTAAGTGATGTTACTTTTACTGCAAGTTATGGGGGTATTATAGGTTTAGCAATGTTTGTAGGTCTAGCTCTTCATTTAATGATAGCAAGATTTACACCTATTAAGACAATCTTTTTAACAGGTCACATGCTTTACTGGTTCCCATTTATATTTGTAGCATCAGGAGTTGAAGCGGGATTAAATGGAGGAGTATTAATAGCTTTTGCAGCAGTATTATCAGCACTTTACTGGTCAATAATGCCATGGTTATTAAGAAAATATGTATTTGATGTTATTGGAGATGACTCTTTTACACTAGGACATCCATCAGGTTGTTTAGCACTTATATCAGGATTTGTTGCTAAGTTAGTAGGAAATAAAGAAAAGTCTACAGAAGATATAAACATACCTCAAAGTTTGTCATTCTTTAGAGAAATATCTATAAGTGGTGGAATGGTAGTGTTTTTAATGTTTATAGTGGTTGGAATAGTAATACCAGATGCATTTAAAGATACTAATGAGTTTATTGGAACATATGCAATAAAACAAGGTCTTTCTTTTGGAGCAGGTCTTATAATAATGCTTCATGGGGTAAGAATGTTAATAAATCAAATAATGCCTGCATTCCAAGGTATATCAGAAAAAGTTGTACCAAATGCACTACCAGCTTTTGACTGTCCAATACTATTTAACTATAAGCCAAATGCTGTATTAATAGGATTCTTAGTTGCCATGTTAACATCTACAGCTATGATTTTAATATGTAACTACTTTAATGTATTTAACATGTTACTTATACCACTTGTTATAACTTCATTCTTTGAGTGTGGAGCAGCAGCTGTAATAGGGGAATCACAAGGTGGTATACGTGGAGCTATAATAGGTACAGCTGTAGCTGCAATATTTATGGTAGCTTTAGTAGGAATATCTGCTGTAATTTACTCAGGAACTATTCAAAACTGGATACTAATATTTGGTGGAAACGACCTTTCACTATTTGGTATAATCAGTAAGTTTATAGGTTCATTATTTGGAGGAGCATTGTAAACATGGAATTTAAATACATAAATGAGATAAAAAGATTAATTGATATAATAGAAACTGAAGAAAAAACCAATATGGAAAAAGCAGTACAAATACTTGTTGAGGCGATAAAAAACAAGAATGCTATATTTTCCTTTGGGGCTTCACATGCAGGAATACTAACAGAAGAATTATTCTACAGAGCAGGTGGATGTGTTCTTATAAATCCGGTATTTGCAAAGTCTCTAATGTTAGACACCGCACCTATAACTCACACTAGTAAGATGGAAAGATTAGAAGGATATGGTGCAGCTCTAGCTGATAAGACTCCAATTAAAGAAGGTGATGTAGTTATAATTCACTCAGTATCTGGTAGAAATCCAGTAAGTATAGAATTTGCTATGGAAGCTAAAGAAAAGATGGCAACAGTAATATGTATAACTAATTTAAGTTATTCAAAGAGTGTATCTTCAAGACATTCTTCAGGAAAAAATCTTTATGAAGTATGCGATTTAGTAATAGATAATCATGGTCAAAAGGGAGATGCATGTGTAAAAATAGATGGCCTAAATCAAAGAGTTAGCCCAACTTCTACTGTAATTGCAACCACTGTGATGAACTCCATTATAGCTCAAGTTACTCAAGAGTTAGTTAATAGAGGGTTAAAGAATCCACCAATTTTTTATAGTGCAAATATAGATGGTGGAGATGAGTTAAATAAGAAGATTTTTGATGAGTATAAAGATGTAATTTATTATGAGTATTAAAGTGAAAAAAGTATTTTAATAAGTTCCAAAAAGTCTTAACTCTTAACAATGTAAATAAGTAGTACCTAAAAAAGCTGTAGGTAAAATCTACAGCTTTTATTATTGGGTAATACATCGAATGAATATAAGTAATAATATTTCTAAAAAGAGGTTGTAGGTAAATTTGTTTTTGCACAAATCTACTTACATCCTCTTTTTTATTAATTAAAAGAATTCTTCATTTATTTTATAATATAAAATATTAAATTATTTAATTTCTATAATAAATATATTAATG
>NZ_JAGWCS010000111.1:0-13226 GCF_020657705.1 Clostridioides sp. ZZV15-6598
TCATTTTTCATTTTTCATGTTTGCCCTTTTCTTAAGGACAAGTAATACTATATCACCTTAAAAATAATTCGTCAACACTTTTCAAATTATTTTTTTTAATTTTTTTAACTTTTATTGTCATATATCCTACTATAATGTAGTAATACCATAGCCTCAATCAATTTTAATATATTTATATTTTTTTATAAAAAATCACAATTTTTCATCTTAATTATTAATATTTTAAATATTCCTATGTACAAATTCAACAGTTATAATAGAAATATCCCTATATAAATTGAAAAAATACAGTAGAAAATACAGACAATAAATAAGAATATAAAAATAGATATAAATAAATATAATCATAAAAGAAGAAGTATCAATACAGTTAGAATAAACTTATCAATACTTCTTCTTTTATAATCTATCTTTTTAATATTATAATCTATTTAATTTTAATTTACATATTACCTCATAGCTCTCATAGCATTTAATACTGCAATAAGTGCTACCCCTACATCAGCAAATATAGCCTCCCACATAGTAGCTATTCCTCCAGCTCCTAGTGCCATGACTATAACTTTTACACCTAGAGCAAATATTATATTTTGCCATACTATCTTATTAGTCTTATTTGCTATTTCAATGGCTTTAGATATTTTACTTGGTTCATCTGTCATAAGTACTACATCTGCTGCTTCAATAGCTGCATCTGAACCTAAGCCTCCCATTGCTATACCAACATCTGCTCTGGCTAAAACTGGTGCATCATTTATTCCATCACCTACAAAAGCTATTTTTTCTTTTTCTGTTCTACCTTCATACAACTCTTCTAGTCTATCTACCTTTTCATTAGGAAGTAAATTAGAATAAACTATATCTAACTCTAACTCTTGAGCAATGTTTTTTGCTACTTTTTCATTGTCTCCAGTTAACATTACAACTTTTTTTACTCCTATTGATTTTAAACTTCTTATGGCATTTTTACTATCTTCTTTTATCTCATCAGATATAACTATATAACCTCTATACATTTTATCAACAGCAATATACACTACTGTTCCTACTTCTTTAGCTGGTGAATAGAATATATTTTCCTTTTTCATAAGTTTCTCATTACCCGCCAATATAAGTTCACCATTGTATTTTACTCTGATTCCATAAGCCGCTATTTCCTCATAACTATCTATTGTATCTAAATCAATCTTTTTATCATAGTAGCTTAATATAGACTTTGCTATTGGATGATTTGAATTTACTTCTGCAAGAGCTGCATATTGTAATAATTCTTCTTCTGATATTCCCACAGGATTTAATTTAGTTACATTAAATACACCTTTAGTAAGAGTTCCTGTTTTATCAAACACGACTGTATCTACACTTCTTAAAGCCTCTAAATAATTACTGCCCTTAATAAGAATACCATTTTTAGATGCAAATCCAATTCCACTAAAGAAACTAAGTGGTATTGATAAAACTAATGCACAAGGACAAGAAACAACTAAGAATATCAATCCTCTGTATAGCCAATCACTAAATACTTCACCTGAAATAACAAGCGGTGGTACAAATGCTATTAATAAGGCAGCTATAACTACTATTGGAGTATAGTATCTTGAAAATTTAGATATAAAGTTTTCTGTTTTTGATTTTTTCATACTAGAATTTTCAACAAGGTCAAGTATTTTTGAAACTGTTGATTCTCCAAAGCTCTTTGTAACTTCAATAGTAAGTAAAGCATTCTTATTTATAACACCTGATAAAATCTCGTCTCCTTTTTCAACTTCCCTTAACACAGACTCTCCTGTAAGTGCAGAAGTGTCTAACATAGATACTCCATCTACTACAACACCATCCAATGGTACTTTTTCACCAGGTTTTACTACTATTATATCCCCCATATTTACTTCTTCTGGAGATACTACTTTAACTTCAGAATTAACTTTTAGATTGGCATAATCTGGTCTTATTTGCATAAGTGAAGTTATAGACTTTCTAGACTTTCCAACTGCAACACCTTGCAAATACTCTCCTATCTTATAGAAAAGCATAACTCCTACTGCTTCTGATAATTCTCCTATTAATAATGCTCCCACTGTTGCTAGAGCCATTAAGAAGTTTTCATCAAATACTCTTCCTTTTGATATATTTCTTATTGCTCTTAAAAGTACATCTCCACCTACTATCACATAAGCAACTATAAATACTATATTGCTAAATTGATTTTCAAATCCTGTTGCTGTTTGATATATACCAAAGATATATACAAGAGCTCCGATTATAAGTGGGATTAATTCTTTTTTATTTGTATCGCTCACAGTTTCTGACTTTTCAACCGTTCTAGATTTTGTTTTATCAGAAGACTCTACTTGTATATCAAGTCCTGGTTCTGTTGAGTCTATTATTTCTTTTATTTTATTTATAACAGTATCTTCTTCAAAAGTACTTATTATATTTACTGTAAGTTTTTTATTTACAAAATTCAAATTAGAAGATTCAACCTCTTTTAATTTAGAAACTTTGTTGTTAATCTCTTCTGCGCAATGTGCACAATTTAATCCTCCTAATATAAGCTCCTTTTTAGTTGATGCTTTGTTAGATATTTTATTATCTTTAGAGCTCATTTGTATATTAAGTCCTGGTTCTGTTGAATCTATTATCTCTATTATCTTCTCTATAGTATTTTCTTCATCAAAACTATTTTCTATATTTACTGTAAGCTTTTTATTTATAAAATTTAGATTAGAAGACTTAACTTCCTGTAGCTTAGAAACTTTGTTGTTAATCTCTTCTGCACAATGTGCACAATTCAATCCTCCTAAGATAAATTCCTTTTTAATTAGATTATTTGCTTCCATATACATTCACTCCTCTCATTTATCATTTATAAGTCTCTCTAATATGATTTAATCCACAGTCAAATATTTGACTTATATGGCTATCATCTAATGAGTAATATACTGTCTTTCCATCTCTTCTAAATTTTACTAATCTAGCCTGTTTTAATACTCTAAGTTGGTGAGATATTGCAGAGTGAGTCATATTTAATAAACTTGCTATATCACATACACACATTTCATTTGCAAATAGTGCATATAATATCTTTACTCTAGTAGTATCTCCAAATACTTTAAATAATTCTGCTAAATCATATAACATTTCTTCATCTGGCATAGTTGACTTAGCTTCTGTTACTATTTCCTCATGTATTATATTGCAACTACAATCATTTATCTCTTCTCTCATTATATAATCCTCCATTATTTTAATATATGAATAACTGTTCATATGTTCATTATATGCTATTATATCTGATTTCGCAACAATATTTTTTTATTTATTTAATAATAATTAGAATGCACATATTATGGACTTTTTTAATATATATATTATTAGAATAAGTTTTTGTAAACTTTTTTATAGTTTTTCTAGGAGGTGCAAGTTTAATATGAGTAATAAGAAAAAAAAGAACTTAGATACTAGCTACATGCCTTACTTAGACCCTGCTAATTATGCAGATTATATTACTAACGAAGAAATTCCCCAAGATGAGTTAAGAAATGACCCACAAATCCCTAGTGGTTATACAAAAATACCTAATAATCAGAACATAAGTAACATTTATCCTAATAGCGTAAATAATTATCCTAAAAGTAGTAATTCTCCAAACAACTTGCCTAACACAAATAATACATCTGGAAATATGAACTACAACACATCTACTCCAAACAATATGCCTAACAACATGAGCTATAATACATCTAATAATATGAATAATATGGGTGTACCTACTAATATGTCTGGTAACATGAATAATAATATGGGTATGCCTAACAACATGTCTAGTAATATGAATAATAATATGGGTATGCCTAACAATATGTCTGGTAACATGAATAACAATATGGGTATGCCTAACAATATGTCTGGTAACATGAATAACAATATGGGTATGCCTAACAATATGTCTGGCAACATGAATAACAATATGGGTATGCCTAACAATATGTCTGGTAACATGAATAATATGGGTATGCCTAACAACATGTCTGGCAACATGAATAATATGGGATATAATATGAATAACATGGGTATTCCTAACTTATCATGTAATCAAAATATGCCTGCTAATGTAATTATGATGATACCAGGTGTTATATGTCATAATACAATGAATGGTATGCCTGTAGTTATGCCTAGTAATATGCCTTCTAACATGTATCCGACTCCTTATGGTTCTAGTAATATGTCTATACAAAGCATACCACAAACTAATATTGAGGAGTTTGATGAGGAAGAAATGTAAAATATTTTTATTTTTCGAATAAATTGTATAAGACCTTAATAATTGAACATAATAGTAAATGTATTCCTCATAATATTCCCCCAATATTATTATAGGTATAAAATTTTGATTGAATATCCTTTTATTTAGTCAAAAAATATTAACATAATCTAATAAAATAAATGTATACAAAAAATCAGATAAAATTAAATTTTATCTGATTTTTTATTTACATTTATTTTAGTCTTTAAAAAGTATCACTGCATATCAATATTTGTTTGATGTTTATGGAAGTAGCTCACAAATCTTTCAATTCTTATGGTTCTTTGGATTTCTTGGTCATTTCTACTAGCTCTATGTTATAATGGCTCTAACAAGTGATTATCTTATTTATAGGAGGTATTATTTTGAATAAAATATGTATATTTTACTTTTCTGGAACTGGTATGACAAGATATATTGTAAATAAAATAAAACAAGAATTTGAAAATCAACATATTTATGTTGATTGCATAAGAATTGAAAATATCAAGATGCCTAATATTCATTTAACATCATATGATTCAGTAGGAATAGCTTATCCAGTACATTCTTTTAACGCACCTCAAATTGTATTAGACTTTGTAAAACACTTACCAAAAATAGACTCTATGGATACATTCATAATTCATACAGCTGGAGAAGAACATTATATAAATTATGCTTCATCTAATTTACTAATCAAAAGATTGAATGCTAAAGGTTTTAAAGTATTTTATAATAAATTATTTGCTATGCCATCAAATTTTATGGTTAAATATGATGACCAAAAAACAAAAGAGCTTATTAATGAAGCAGATAAAAAAATACCTCTTACTGTACATAATTTAATAAATCAGATTTCACATCTACCAACTAGTAAAGCTTCAGTAAAATTTTTAGCTTTTTTTGGTAGATCAGAGTGGTATGGTGCTCGTATTTTAGGTAAGTTTTTCTATGTTAAAGATACTTGTACTCACTGTGGTAAATGTGCCAACAATTGTCCTAAACATAATATAAATATTACCAAAGATAAAGTCAAATTTAATTGGGGTTGTTGTTTGTGCATGAGATGTATTTATAATTGTCCTGAACAATCAATCTATATACATCAGCCATTTAAGTTCATCCGTCTTGATAGTTGGTATGATTCTAATATATTTACAAACAAATAAAATTTTTTTATTTTTTTTAATAAATTGTATAAAATTTTAATAATTGACCACAATAATAAATGTATTCCTCATAATATTCCCCCAATATTATAGAAATAAATTTAAGCGAGATTAAATTCAGTTAATCTCGCTTAAATAATGTCCAAAATCATATATTATTCCAAGAAGTCATCAAAGTCTATTGAATCTGACTCTGCAAAATCGTATAAAGCATTTTGCTCAAAGAAAAATCTCTCTTCAAATTTAATGTATTTGCTATAATTAGACTGACTTATTTCATTAATACAATTACAATCATTATCACTATAAGTCCCTATAAAAAACTTATTCCCCATTAAGTAATATATAGCTTTCATATCATTATTTATTATATATACATTCTCTTTAACATGGTCATTATTAAAATTAAATCTAGTAAAAAATATCCCTTCATTCATATTACTTTTTAATAAAAATGGATTTTCTTCATAAAATACTTTTGCAAATTCCTCAGATGAACTTACACTATATACACTTACAAATTCACTCTTAGAAATTTCATCAAAAACTTCAAAATCGTACATAGGCTCTTTATCTGTTACTAACATAGAATTAATTTTAAAGCCAGTCTCATTACATTTACTTATACAAAAAGCTATTTTGCATGTATAATACCCATCATTATCTTCATATAAAGCCTCGCTAATATACCTACCTTGCCCTTTATTGCTTACTGTATTTTTAAGCAATGTACCATTGATATTTGTAATATGCATATTTGCAATCTCGTCACTTCCAGAAAAGTATCTTAAACTTTCTCTGTCCCATGCTATAAACCTCATAGTCATATAGTTTATGAATTCAACTTCCTCATCAACTCTTTTACATATTTTATTATATAATTTTTCTATAGTTAAATCTGTTTTATAATTTTTTATAATGTCAATGTATTCACATTTATCTCCTGGTAATATCTTGTTATAGCAAATATTCTTATTTCCAAAATAAGATACTAAAAACAGAGATTCGTCCTCTGTTAATCCAATTCTATCTGAGCCAAATCCACCCATTAATCTTTCTTCTTCTCTATAAGCTTCTTCTTGTGTTGGATTTTTCAAACTCACATAATCCGCCAAACCTAATCCTTCTGCATCCAATAAAAAATATTGACAAAAGTGATTTTTTTTATTGTCTATCCAATTTATTATAAGACCCAAGCTCCCCATAAGTCTAGAATTTGTAACCTTTGCAAAATTAAAATTCATACAATCACGTCCTTTAAAATTTAAAATCTTTGTTTTTTAATATATAAATTATTATACATATATTCTAACAACTTAGGTACAATTTATAATATAATATAAGGAAATGATTAATTGAGGTGGTTTTTATGAAAAATATAGCAGCTTTTTTTGATATAGATGGTACTCTTTATAGGGACTCTCTTATGGTTGAACATTTTAAGAAATTAATTAAATATGATATAATTGACCAAAAAAATTGGTATAAACACGCCAGAGATACATTTATGGATTGGGATAAAAGACAAGGCAACTATGATGATTACCTACTAGAAATATGTAATCTTTATGTTGACTCCTTAAAAGGCTTAGATAAAACTTGCATTAATTTTACAAGTGACCAAGTAATTAAATTAAAAGCAGATAGAGTTTATAAATACACACGTTCAAGGATTGATTGGCATCTAAATCAAGGACATATAGTAATATTTATATCTGGTAGTCCTGGATTTCTAGTTGAAAAAATGGCAAAAAAATATAATGTAACTGATTTTTTAGGAAGTGATTATGTATTTGAAAATGATATATTTACAGGAACAGTCATACCAATGTGGGATTCTATAAGTAAAAATAATGCTATAAATGATTTTGTTGTAAAATATGATTTAGACCTATCAAATTCGTACGCTTATGGAGATACTAATGGCGATATAAATATGCTAAAAAGAGTTGGAAATCCAATCGCAATAAATCCTACAAAAGAACTTTTATCTCAAATATCACTTGACAAGGAAGTTTCTAAAAATGTTGAAATAATAGTAGAAAGAAAAGATATTATCTATTCTTTATCTACAGATGTGAATATGGTAGATATTTAATTTATATTAGTTATTTTAAAGACTTATATAACAAAAGCCTTATTATAATAAAGGATGTCATCATTAGAGTGATATCCTTTATTTTTATTTTAAATCTTTCGAATAATTAACTGAAAAATCCATGAGTTCTTGCCTACTCCACATTTTAGAAAATCTGGATGTATAACAAATGTATGTATAACAAATATATCTATATAATCCGATTTAAAGCTCCATCTAACATCAAAATTTTTAATACTAGATGACAACACAAAAAGACTCTGACATAAAAATCAAAGCCTTTTTTATTAAATAAACTCATACACATGTTAATTTTATCTTTATATTTCAATGTACCTTCACAAATGTATTATTCATGTACAAATTAAAATCATTCTAAAGTAAAACATTAAGTCAGTTGTTATTTTTAAATAACATCTTTCTTAGTCTATTATTGTAATAATCTATAAAAGAACTATATACATAATCATATATTATAAAAGCTACCTCAAATGAAACTACTATAATAATATTTATTGGAATATAAACTATTGTTCTTAATATAAAATACAATATAACTATCATTATATTTGCAAATACTAATTTCATAAGATACTCAATATATATTGACCTATCTTTTTCTATAAGATATTTAACAATACCATACATTCCAAAAGTAAGAGAATATACAATCCATTGAGATTTACTTGCCATTACTATAAATCCTAATGCTACAGAACCTATATAAAAAGCAATGCCAGTTTTAAATCCCCATTCCATTATTACAATTGATACTAAAAGTGATGCTAACCCCATAATAAACAATGTATTTACAGGAATAATATTTGTAAGAGTTAACAATATTACATTTAATGCTAATAAAACTCCTCCATAAGCAACTTTTATACTCATATTTATCATCCTAACAACAAGATATTAAATCTCCACCAAAACATTCACAACATGAATCTAGGCACCAAAGTTTAGCGCAGTTTTCACAACAATCATCACCTAAACAACAACAGCAGTCATCACAACAACAGCAACAACATCCATCTAAATCATTACGTCTTCTTCTATTATAATTATCAGCTCTGTTGTTATATTCATTTCTATATTGTGTATAACTTCTAAGTGCATCATTGTACTCTTGATTTTCAGGCTCCATGAATTTTGCTCTCTTTAAGAAGTCTTCTCCTTCTTCATAATATCCAATATTCATCGCAGAAAAACCAGTTAGATAATACCACTCTGCACATTTGTCAGTTAATGTTTTTAAAAAATCATAGGCTTTTTTAAATTCACTATTTTCCATAAAAGCTCTTGCTCTCATAAAATTTTCATTATTATAAGTATTACTGTACATTCTTTCCACCTCTACTTTCTAATATATTCATATATCTTAAATAAACACCAGAATAAATTATATTTTCTATTATTCCAACATTTTTATTTAGATTTAGATTATCAATTCCTCTAGCTAAAAAACCTAACGATGTTACAATTATTCTTTTCACTTTTTCTTTTAACTCATCATTTTTATCTATATATTCTATAAAAGGATTATATCTTCCTTTCTTAAAATCTTCATCTAAGTCTTCATAGGCATCTAATAAATATATATATTTACCTATATTAAAACCTATCATTCTTAGATTTCTCTCATTTTCATCTTTTTTATATGCAAATACTTCTCCCATTATATTTCCAAAGACATTAGACACTTCATCTATATTTATATTTTTGTCCTTTTCCAACTTATTTAATTCATTTAACTGTTGTTTTATATACTCAGCTTTTTCAGGATATTTCTCATATGCTAAGTTTAATTTGTTTTTATATATATAATATGCTAATTTATCTTTTATGCGTTTATCATCCATTAAATTATCTTCCAATTTATAATACGTTAAAAGAACATTCATACTTGCTGCATATTCTGTAATATCATTTGTAATTATCTTTTTCTTTTTAAATGGATTTACAATACATGCTTCCTCTGTACTTATAGACTCTGGGTTATATACTGCTGTTAACAAAATAATTAAAAAGGTTATATCATAATTAAGAGAAAATCTAGAAATTTCTCCATGATTTCTTTTTAAATATTTACATAGCCCACAATAATAAGCTTTGTAATGGTCATATTCTCTAAATGTTAAATCCATTTTGTTTATTTTAACATATCCAAACATAAATACTCCTTTTTGTACTACTTTTTATATAAATTATAATTTATATTGTACCAATCTATATCTATAAATATCGCATTTAACTCTTTTATATTCTCAATATTTCTTTGTTGTTTATAAAAGGTATTGTGACTTACATAAATATTTACTTTGTTATCTATAAACTCATTATATTTATGTACTATTACTTGTGTCAATCCCTTCTCTTATTATTCATATCTTACTCCCTTAAATTTGATTGAAACATTTTAACTTTTCTAATTGATTCTTTTGAAACTTTGACTATATCAACTAAAATTCTTATCTCATATTCATTACAATCATTTAGCACTTCTTTTAATTCTTTTTCAAGGAAAACTTTAGAGTCTAGTATTGTATCTTACAGTAATTCGTCGATTGATGCGCCTAAAAGATTTACATATATTGTAACCTTTTTAAAATAATCTCTATAAAATTGTTTTTATGAATCTTTACGAATACCTACTGCCCTTAATGGTCCGAGTAACGACATTCTAGCAAGTATCAGTGCCATTTCATCAGGGGATTCTTTCATGTTTTTTTCAAGCCAATATTGAATTACACCTAAGTCCGCTGAAAGTATATATTGTATAAAATATTCTTCTGAAATTACTGCCTCATCTATGTTAAAATTTTTTAACTTTTGTTTCTCAAACAAATTGATTTCAATAAATTTTTTTATTTTTCTTTCAAAAGTAGGGTCACCTTTGGGACCTAAAATAGATTTAATAATTACTGAATTTTTTCTAAAATATTCAAAAAGCTTTACCATAAATGGAAGAGGTTCATTTGAGGCATCTATGTTCATCATGTTGACTGAATCAAGGTGCTTAGTCTCTTCTTCAATTTCCTGTATTATTTCATTTTCAATCTTCTCTAACAAGTCATACTTATCAACATAATGCAGATAGAAGGTTCCTCTATTTATATCCGCCCTTTGAGTTAAATCAGTAACTGATATATTGTTAAATCCTTTCTCGTCTATTAACTCTGCTAATGCAGACCTAATCATTTTTTTAGTACGTATTGTTCTTCTATCAATAGATACTTTTTTCATGAATTATTTCCTCATTCTATATAAATTTTTTTAATTTTAATTAACAATTTTATAATAAATGTTTATTACTTAACAATTTAAATATTATTGTTCATTGCATAAATCAATATAAATATTATAATATACATATAGGTCATTAATCAACAATGTGTTCATAAAAAACAGCAAATTAATTTGAAGTAAATGTTTAATATGACCAAAAATTTCGCCTTTATATGGATGCATTATAGGATATCTTAAGAATAGTATTGATGGAGGATAAAAATGAACAATTTAGATAAAAACAATGTTAATGAAGTTTTGGATATGCTGTTAAGAACTCGAAGATCCATAAGAAGTTTTACAAAAGAAGTACCTTCAAAAGAACTAGTTGAAGAAATAATTGAAACTGGAAGACTTGCACCTTATGCAATACTTGCAGTAGCAAAACAAACAGATTTCAGACATTTCTTTGTTATTTCAAATAATAGTTTACAAATGGATAAAATAAAAACTATTCTTGTTGATGTTATTAAAACTCAAATATCAACCCATGAAAAGGAAGCGAAGAACAATATTACTCTACAATCCTTCATTACTTCCTTAAAAATGCAAGTTGAAAAAGGAGTTCTTGGTGTAGGGACAGCACCTTATCTTATTATTGTGGCAGAACGTCGTGGAATACCAGCCATAGAGCAAAAGTCATTATCTCATGTGATGCAGAATATGTGGCTTAAATCAACTGCTTTAGGATTAGGTTTTGAACTTGTTAGTGTAATAGGAAGATTAAGTAATAATAAAGATTTTTGTGATATTTTAGGAGTACCAACAGGTGAATATGGATTTGATGCCTGTACAATTGGTTTCCCTACAACATCTGTAACTAAGGAAGGCAGAGCCGTTCCTCATCCATCAATAAAATGGATATAATAAATAATATTGAAAATCAAATATTTATAAACATTCTTACATATTTTTAATAATAGGTGACATGTTGTTTCTCAGAGGAATCTATAATCTAACTGAACCTAAGATAATCAAATTAATTACAAACAAAGAATAAATATAATAAAAGGACTTATAAATTATAAGTCCTTTTATTGAGCATGAAATTAAATTCTTTTACTTAAATAATAAACAGGACTATGTATTCCCTTAATACAAAGAGCTATTTCGTGATACCAGTTAAAAATTCCAATATCTTTTCACAGTTGATGTACTTAAATTTAACTTTTTTGCAACCTTACTTTGACTTAATCCCAATAATTTTTCTGTTTTCTTGCTTTCTTAGATTAGTCCTTTATTTCTTTTAAAGTATATGTATATCCATCATATTCAATTATTTTTACTTCTGTTTGTGTCTTAGAATTAATTGTTCCTGTGCCTCATAATACACATATAGGATTTAATTTTTTTGAATCTGCTCCAAATTCTTTTAATTGATTATATATATCTTTGCATCGCATACCAAAGTGGTAAGGCTCTGTTTGGTACTGATTCAAGCTTTAATACATGATATATTCTTCTTCTACTATCAACTAGCATAGTTTGGGTTGGTATTATTCCATTTAAATCTTTTTCTATAAAAAATCTGACTGCTTCATCAATCGCATTTAAAAGTTTATTTATTCTAGTTTCAACATACATTTCTTGTGAAGATTAATCATTTATATAGTGAGATATAATACTCTTTGGTTCCTCCATTCTTCTTTTTTCGATTACTAAGACACTATCATAATAATGCATAGAATATGCTGATTCTGTAAAATAATTTACATCAAACGATACATCTTGAGAATACCATGCATTAAGATAGTCTATTAAATCTTTAGAGTACTCAATAAATGTTCCAGAACTTTTGTATCCTCCATTAAATCCATGCATATATGATGTATGTAAATCCTCGCATAGATATACTCCATCTTCTGCGATATGTGAAAATAAATGCTCAAAAGTTGTTATTTGTTGGTTTGAAAAATGACCACCATCATCAATTAATATGTCTATCTTAGGAACCTTACTTTTTACTTCATTTAAAAAATTAACATCATCTTGAGACCCAATCATTATTTTAATATTGTCTTTTTCATATTTCTTACATTCTTGATCAATATCAATTCCAATTATGGTACATTTATCCCCAAAATAAGTGCTCCACATATCTAAAGACCCACCCTTAAATACACCTATTTCAACTATTGTAATTTCTTTATTTCTAAATTTAGAAAAATGCCTGTCATAGATTTCAAAATAATGTTGCCATTTATGTATACGTTTATGATTTGGTAAATAAAATATTTTTTCAAGATCATTCATACTATTCAAATCTAAGCTTTTTAGAAACTCTATCGTTTTTTCAGAATTAAAATCTCTTAAATCTATTAAAGAATCATCCCAATTTTTCATATATAACACCTCCTATAAGTAATCTTATTCTTAATAC
>NZ_JAGWCS010000112.1:0-13185 GCF_020657705.1 Clostridioides sp. ZZV15-6598
TAATAAGATTAAGAAGCTATTTGTAATTTTTTTGTAACAAAACACATTTTAAAGTTGAATTTTGAAAATTCAATTTACAAGATACTTGAGGTAAATATCCTTATAACATTATACCAAATTATTCCTAAACAATCAAAAACTCCATAAACATTTTAAGGTTTTCTATTTCAAAAATCCCCTTTAACTATTAATTTATCAAATATGTTATAATAGTTTTAGATAATTTAAGGAGGATTAAATAATGGATTTTAAACAACTCGAAGTATTTGTTGCTGTTGCAAAACATCAAAGTTTTTCAAAAGCTGCAAGAGAACTTTTTTTAACTCAACCTACTGTAAGTGCACACATACAAAATTTAGAAAGAGAGTTAGAAACTGTACTTATAAACAGAAGCAACAAAGTTATTACACTCACAAAATCTGGTGAAATTCTTTACGAGCACGCTATATATATATTAAACAACTGTAAACGTGCAATTTACGATATAAAAGAATATTCAGGTAAAATAGAAGGTATTATAGATATAGCATGTAGTTCTATCCCTGAAACTTATATTCTACCTGATTTTATGAAGAATTTTTCTATGAGTTATCCAGATGTAAAATTTTCCATAAGCCATTATGATTCTCAATACGCTATATCAGAAATTTTAAATGAACGGATAAGCTTTGGATTGGTTGGTTCTAAAATCAACAATCCTCAAATCGAATATCTAGACTTATTAGATGATGAACTTGTACTTATTACTCCTTCAGATTTTAAAATTGATAACAAGAATAATTACATTGATATAGAAGAATTGGCTTCTGTCAATTTTATTATGAGAAAAGAAGGCTCTGGTACTAGAAACTTAATACTAAACACACTTAGCAAAAATAACTTTCCGGTAAACAAATTAAATGTAATAGCTCATGTAGAATCAAATGAAGCCATTAAAGAAATGGTTAGATTAGGCCTTGGTGTATCTTTTATATCATATATTTCAGCTATTGATTATCTAAATGCAGGCAAAATAAAATGCTACAAAATAAAAGATGTTGATTTTACAAGAAAATTTTTCTTTATTTATTCTAAAAAGAAAACTTTTTCTCCATTAGAAGATAAATTTCTAAACAGACTATGTGAGTACTTTGAAATCATAATATAATAATTTTAATACATGACACTCAAATTTAAATTATAAACTATTAAATAATAAAATAAATAGAGTAGTATTATACTATGTTCATTTAATTAATGAGCATAGTATAATACTACTCTATTTACTTATTACTTATTACTTATTACTTATTACTTATTACTTATTACTTATACTATTATATATTAAATTTATAAGTTTATATTAAAAAATGCCTTATATCCTTTGTACATTTCATATATATCTACTTTAGAAACAATCTCATGTGGTGCATGCATATTTAAAACACCAACACCACAGTCTATAACCTCTGCTCCTTGATTTGCTAGGATGTAGGCTATTGTTCCTCCTCCACCTTGGTCCACTTTCCCAAGTTCAGCAGTTTGCCATACTACATTTCCCTCATTAAAAATTCTTTTTACTTCTGATATAAACTCAGCATTAGCATCGTTACAGCCACCCTTACCTCTCGAACCAGTATACTTATTTAAAACTATTCCATTTCCCATATATGCAGAATTTCTCTTTTCATATGCCTCACCAAAATTTGGGTCATATCCAGCTGCAACATCAGCTGATAATACTTTACTATTTGCCAAAGCTCTTCTTACCTTAATATCACAGTAATCTCCTTCTAAAGCTATTAACTCAGCTACAGTATTTTCAAAAAACTTTGAATGCATACCTGTATTTCCTTGGGAACCAACTTCTTCTTTGTCCACACATAATGTAACTGAAGTAAATTCTGGTTGTCTAGTCTCTAGTATAGCTTTTACAGCAGCATATGAACATACTCTATCATCATGACCATATCCTAATACCATTGACCTATCAAACCCCAAATCTCTTGCCTTCCCAGCTGGAACTACTTCAATCTCAGCACTTAATAAGTCTTCTTCAACTATACTATATTTTTCATTTAAAATTTTTAATATATTTGCTGTTATAGGTTCTTTTTCCTCACCATCTAAAGGCATATTTCCTATCAATACATTTAAGGCTTCACCACTAATTCCTTCTGACAATTTCTTTTGCATTTGGTCTCCAGCTAAATGAACCAATAAGTCAGTTACACAAAATACTGGGTCACTATCTTCTTCACCAATAGATATATCTACCTTTGTACCATCATTTAATATAACTACTCCATGTAAAGCAAGAGGAATAGCTGTCCATTGATATTTTTTAATTCCTCCATAGTAGTGAGTCTTAAAAAAACCTAGATTAGCTTCTTGATACAATGGGTTTGGTTTTAAATCTAATCTTGGCGAATCTATATGACTACCTATAATCTTCATACCTTTTTCTATATAGTTTTTACCTATTACAAAAAGTGCTACTGCTTTTTCTTTATTTATAGCATAAATCTTGTCCCCATGATTTACACTGCCTTTTTCCATAGCTTCATCTATTGAAATATAACCATTTTCTTTAGCCAATTTTATAATTTCTTTTACTGAAAGTCTTTCAGTTTTTGATTTACTTAAAAAATCCATATAATTGCGAGCATATTCCATAATCTGTTCAATAGCATTTTCTTTTTTTTCAATTTCCCATGCATTCTTAAATTCATGCTTTAAGTCCATGTTTTCCTCCTATTAAGTTTTAATTTTTATTATTTTTCATATATTGTTCATATTCCTCTGGTGAGACTACTTTCACACTGTCAAGTCTTGATTTAAAATGAGCTCTAAAATTTTCTAAATATTCCTTTCTTAAAATCTCTCTTTCCTTGATTTCAACATCAGAAAGAGTTCCTTCTTTATTTTTCTTTGCTAATTCATTAATCCTATCTAATTTCTTCTTGTCAAACATTTTTTCCTCCTAAAAGACCTCTATTTATTAATAAAATAATTTATTACTTTTTATATCTAATCTATTTTTATATTCACAAAAAAACTCTTCTATATTATCACTTATTATAGATATTCCCTTTTCTAATTCTTCCATACTTGGACGAGCTATATTTATTCTAAAAAATCTATCGTCCACTAGATTATCAAAAAAATAAGTTCCTGGAAGCATCGATACCCCTTTATTTAACATAAAACTTGTAAAGCTTTGAGATGTATATCCTCTTGGCAATTCTAAAAAAAAGTTTATCCCTCCACAAGATTTTCTAACTTTTAATTTACCACTCAATTTATCATTAATCAAGCTTTTTGCTAACTTGTATTTATCAGTATATATTTTCTCTATTTGACTCAAATAATTCTTCCAATTAAAATTCTCCATATAGTAGTACATTGATTTTTGAATAAGACCTGGAGTTGATATATCTGATGAATATTTAGCCCATAAAACTTTTTTTAATAATTCGTTTGGCATTTCTACAATACCTATTCTTAAACCTGGCATAAGTATTTTTGAAAAACTCTTTATATATACTACTCTATTTTTATCATCATAGCTTCTGACTGTTCTGTTGTCTTTTGAGTCAAATATAAAATCACTTATAAAATCATCTTCAATTATATAAAAATCATGTTCTTCTGCCAATTCTATTAACTTCTTTTTTTTATATGTTGAATAAGATATACCTGTTGGATTTTGAAAATTAGGCATAATATATATAAGTCTTGGTTTTATTTTTTCCAATTTTAGTTTTAAAATACCTATATCAATTCCATCATCTAACATAGGTATAGATATTATTTTTGCACCTCTACTTTTAAATACTTCAATTGCTCCATTATAAGATGGCTCTTCCATAAAAACAACATCTGAATAACTTATAAGACCTTTACAAACTATATCTATACCTTGCTGTGCTCCTGAGATTATTTGAATATTTTCTTTAGTAGTACTTATATTTTCATCACTTAAATACTCTACCATCTTTTCTCTTAATTCCTCAGAGCCTAAACCTTCATCATAATCAAATATTGAACTTCCATCTTTGGACAGTGCCATGTTCACAGCATTTTTAAATGAATCTATGGGAAACATATCATTAGATGGATTTCCATTATCGAAATGGATTAAATCATCTCTTTGCCTAATATTCTTGTTTTTCCCTTTATCTATACCATTTTTATAAGAATTTGAATTTGATACAAAAGTTCCACTTCCTATAATTTTGTATACATATCCTTCATTTTCTAAAAGCTCATATACTTTAACTATAGTAGTATTATTTACATTTAAAAAATCTGATAACTTTCTTATTGGTGGAAGTTTTTCATGCTCAACTAGTTCTTTGTTTATTATTAACTGCTTTATATGATTAAATATTTGTATATATTTAGTTGACTTCCTTTCACTTAAATCTATTTTGTATTTTTCCACATTTATCACCGCTTATTGTTTTTATATTTTATTGATGCTTTTGCATATATTTGATATTATTTAGTATGTATATATAATACCAAAATTTTTATAAAAAGGGGAAATATTTATGTTTTACGACTATCACATGCACTCAAGTTTCTCTACTGATGGAAAATCTACAATGGAAGAAATGATAAAAAAATCTATAGACCTTGGTATAAATGAAATTTGTTTCACAGACCATGTCGATTATGATGTTTATACTGATGATTCTTTTTCGATTGTCTACGAAGATTATTTTAAAAGTCTAGAAACTCTTGAAAATAGATATAAAGATAAAATATCAATAAAAAAAGGGGTTGAATTTGGAGTCCAAACTCAATTAATAGATACATACAGAAAAGAAGCTCATCAATATCCGCTAGATTTTATAATATGCTCTATTCATGCTATAGATACAATCGATTTATACCTTGGTAGCTATTTTGAAGGTAAGACTCAGCATGAGGTCTATGAGAATTACTACCTTTATTTGTATAATATTGTTAAAAACTATAAGGATTACTCTGTTTTAGGGCATTTAGATTTAATTAAAAGATATGCACCTTATGATACTATCTTAGATGACAGACTATTTTCAGATATAATTGAAGAAACTCTTAAACAAGCTATCTATGATGGGAAAGGTATTGAAATAAACACATCTTGCTACAGATACAACTTGCCAGACCTAACTCCATCTAGATATATTCTTCAGATGTATAAAGATTTAGGAGGAGAAATCATAACTACAGGCTCAGATTCACATCATGTAAGTCAAATTGCATACGAGTTTGATTACATATATTCATTGCTAAAAAATATGGGATTTAAATATGTATCTAAATTTAATAAAATGAAGCCAGAATTTATAAAATTATAAATTTTTACACCTCCTTATGAATATATTTAAAAGATAAGGAGGTGATTTTTTTGAAAGTACCTTATTTAGTACTATCAACAGTTATTTTATTTATGTCTAACTTTGTCGTGAGAATATTTGGATTTTTATATAAAATATTCTTATCAAGAGCTTTGGGCGAAACAGGTCTAGGTATTTATCATATGATTTTTAACTTTTTAATGATTTGCTTAGCTGTTACAACAACTGGAATACCTACTGCACTTAGTTGCCTAGTTGCAAAAAGAAAAGCTTTAAATGATAAACACAACACTAATGCTTTATTTATATCAACTTTATATATATCATTTTTTGTAGCATTAATTATATCTATAGTTGCATCTTTCAATAGTTCTTTTTTATCACTTAAGTTTCTAAAAGACCCTAAATTGAATTTATTTATCCTAGCAGTTTGTCCTGCTATAGTTATAATAACACTTTCAAATGTACTTAGGGGGTATTACTATGGCATAAAGAACGTAAAGGTCCCTGCTATTGGACAAATTATTGAACAGATGGGTAAAATTCTATTTGTTTTTTTACTCGTTATGTATGTAAATGATAAGTCTATGAACTGTTATATTGCTCTTTTAGGTATATCTATTGGTGAATTGAGTAATATCATATTTATGCTCATATGTCTATGTCGAGATTCTTCATTTGACAATAAATATATTATAAGTATAAAAGATTTTTATAATTCTTCTATGGAAACATTAAAAATGTCTATACCCATAACTTGCAATAGAATGTCAAACATACTTTTACAATCTATTAGCTCTATGATGATACCATCAAGATTAGCGTTATCAGGAATGACTTATCAACAATCATTAAGCATGTATGGTGTCGTTAGTGGAATGGTAATGCCATTTATATTTTTACCATTTACTGTTGGCTCAGCACTTATTGTAAATTTGATACCTACTATATCACAAGAAATGGCTTTAAGAAAACGTAAAAGTGTCCTAAAAAAAATAAAGTATTCTGTACTCCTAACTTTATTTGTAGGTATACTATCATCAGTATTTTTTTATTTCTTTGGAAAAGATTTATGTATACTAGTATTTAAAAACAAACTTGCTGGAGAATATTTAAAAGCTATGTTTTTAGTACCACTATTTATGTCACTAAATCAAACGCTATCTGGTATTTTACATTCAATCAGAAAAGAATTAGCTTCAAGTATAAATACTATCACTGGTATGTTAATTCAGCTAATAGCTCTATATGTATTTCTTCCTATTCCAGGGCTTAATATTTATGCATACATATACACAATGACAATAGTATCAATATTTACTTGTTTATTACATACTATAGTACTTTTTAAATCTATAAAATCTATGCATTAATTATAAATAACGTGAAGGCTACCAATGTAAATCGTCTACTATTGGTAGCCTTCCTTAAATGATTTTTATTTATAATTTAAACTGTCTATATATCTACCTATCTATCTGTGGCAACCTGAATTTTCATTTCCTTGATTAGGTCCACATTGCGAAAAATCACATACTTTAGAGAAAGTATCAACAAGTCTTGGTTGGATTGGGTTTGGTGATGCTAAAACTACTATTTGTTCACTTATTAATGTGCTAACTGTTTCTTGTAAGCAAAGTACTAAATCTATATCATTTGGTATGATTAATTCAAAGAAAGGATCACAACCTTCTCTACATTCTAATTTTAATATAGATTTTCCTATACAATCAACTGTTAAATTAGTTTGGAATTCTTGTCTTAAAGTGACAGCTCTTCCATCAGCTGGCAAGCATATTGGTGCTGAAAGTGTGTTAAAAGTAAATTCTACAAAATCAACTCTTCTCTTACATCCACCTCCTGCTCTGACTGCTGGGAAAGCTAATGCAACGAATTCTGTACATCCACATCTACCTCTTAGTTCTAATACTAGATTACGAACTGCTACAGTTAATCCTCTTTGTTTATAAGCTACTGATTTGCCTTTTCCTTGTCTACAACATTCAGCGTTTCTTTCTCCACATACTGCATATTCAAAAGTTGTTTCACAGTTTCTTCCTATTATATCTCCTAATGGTTCCAATTCAAAATCTTCTAAAGTTGTCATTCCTGTGTCAATAACTATTCCATCATTACTTAAGCATATTTTGTCTATAGTTACACTTGCTCTACCTGCACTTGGAACTGAACCAAATACTTCTACTACTTCTGTTTCAAAAGTTAATGGTTCTCCATTTGGTCCAGTTGCATCTGTAAATGTTTGGAATTGCATAGTATCAAAGATTCTATTAGCTTCTATTGCAAATGGAACTGCATTTGCTATAGAAAAGTTTCTTGGAGATATAGGATTACAGCAGTTTGGTCCACATTTGTTTTCAAAACATTCATCTGAATCCATTTGACATGGTTCACAATCACATTTGCACTTATCATGGCATCCACAATTGTCATCGCATGGATTAGGTTTACATGGATCACATGGATTAGGTTTACATGGATTGCATGGTTTACAATCATCATGACAATCACAATTATTATCATTGTTACATCCATTATGATGATGTGATTTTTTGAATCCTCTCATATCATCTGAACTTATTTCATCTGTATACACTTCTTCTTCATTCATTGTAGACATTGGCTGATTTAGCATTCTTTTTTTATTTTTTTTGTAATCTTGCATTTTTCATTGCCCTCCCTGTAAGCGATTCTTATTAAGTCTTCGGCTTTTTATAGCCTAATTAATACTATGCACTTATAATATCATTTGTTACTTTTGCTTTTTAAGTTTATATATAATTAAGTATATTGGGTAGAAAAATGCATTTTAATAAAAAAAAGTACTACTATTTAAAATAGTAGCACTTTTTTTGTCCCGAAACACCGGTGGCTAAGTAAATTCACACCCTAGGCACTCCCAGGTGGGTGACTTGCCAGTAACCTTTAACGTCCAAACTAAACAGGCATGTTATAATTTACTAGACACGGTCTCCCGTATTTCATTTGTAGGTTGAATTTAAAAAAGCCTTATCGTATGTTTCAGGATTTCATATTATTATTATATAATAAATTTTGAATTTTTTAAAGTGGTTTTATATAGTAATTGAGATAATCTTATTCTAGTATTACTTTTTCTTCCTTTTTTCTTTATGTATTTAGTTAATTATCACTTTCTCTTAGCTTTACTTCTAGTATTTTTTTCACTATGATTATGTTCATGTTTGTGTTCATTAACATCATACAATTCTTCATCATACACTATATTTTCATCGTTTTCTGCATATTCATAGTCTGTTTCTTCATCTTCCATTAATTCTTCTTCATTATCATCTATTTCATCTTCATAATCTAATTCTTCATCTTCATAGGTTGACTCTTCATCTTCAAATTCTTCATTATTATCTTCATATTCATCCTCATCATCATTATTGCTATCATCACCTCTTAAAAGAGTTCCTAGCAATTTAAGATTATTCATACTGCCTAGATTATTTATATTTGCCAAAGAACTTAAACTAAATCCACCTTCTCCAAAATCATCAGGTAAAAACAATTCTGCAAATAAATCTATCTTTTTTTTCATTCCTATAGCCTTTTCAACAGAATTTTTTCTCTTTTCCGGAAATACATCTATAATTTCTTTTATCATCATATTTTTTTTGTCTTCACTATCCATTTTTCTAAAAAAATCTGTTTCCTCTTCAACATCTACAACATCTATATTGTTAAGTTTCTTTATACCTCTAACTAGGTCCAAAATACTTTCTATTTTTACTAGTATTTTCCTTTCATCTCTTGACATATATTTTTTAGTTCTTGTTATTATTTCCATTCCCATTTCTAGATCTTCTTCACTCAAATCCATAAGTCTTAAACCTCTTTTTATATCATTTGCATCAAATCTTAAAGTTTCATGTATAGCTTTTGATAATTTCTCATTTGAATTTTTTTTGTTTTTTTTAACTCTATTATTTTTCTTTGATTTATCTTTATCATCAAATATAGAGATATTACCATTACTCAATGCAATCACTCCAATCAAAAATAGTAAGTTATTCAAGACAATTCCCCCTTATATTATATAATTGCCCTATATTAAAGTATGTTTTTCATATTTTAATGTTCCATTTTTAAAGCTCAGTGCATATATATTATCTATAAGAATTTTTATTTATATTATATATCACTCAGAACTCACCACTTCAATATTATTTCTATATATAAATAGTATGAATATAATTCAATATATATTTATAGAAAGGGGTTTTTTTATGAAAAAAATAGATACAGATTCATTAGAAAAGATGGCTAAGCAAAAAAATATTGACAAGGATAAGATAGAAAAGATTGCTGATAATTACAAAGGAAAATCAGAAAGTGAACTTATGGAGGAACTTATAAAAATAGGTAAAAACCTAGATGGAAGAGAGGAAGTAGTATCAAAATTCAAAGCATTTTTAGATGACAATCAACGTAAAAAATTAGATACTATAATGGATAAAATATCAGATGCAGAGACTCAAAGAGATACTAAACCTGCTAAAACTACCAAAACTAAAAAGACTAAACAACCTACTAAAGGTAAATCAAATACACCTGCACCAAAAAATACACCAAATAATCAACAAAAAAAATCTAAGAGTATATTTAAGAAAACTAAAAAATCCAATCCTCATGAATAAACAAAAATAAACTACTTTTAAAGCTTAAAACTATTATTTTTAATTAAAATATTTTAAATTGCATATTATTTAAATTAAAAATCAGGTAGTGTTTTAAACACTACCTGATTCACTTTAATGATTTTATTTCTTTCTCTCTATAACACTTTCTCTATCAATAATTTGATAAGGTAATTCTATTTTCTTATTTTCAATTAATTCTTTATTTATTAATTTAATAACCATTCTTATCGCTACTGCTCCCATATCATATAAAGGCTGATAAACTGTAGTAAGTTTAGGCCTATACATTTTAGCTATCTTAACATCATTAAATCCTGCAACTGATATGTCTTCTGGAACCTTATATCCAGCATCACAGATAGCATTTATAGCTCCTATGGCAGCCTCATCACCTGTAACAAAAGCTGCATGAGGTATTATTCCTTCATCCAATAATTCTTTCATACTATTGTATCCACTTTCATAATCAGTTCCACCATATTTGATTAAACTCTTGTCCAACTCTATATTATTACTTGAAAGTGCTTGTTCGTAGCCTGAAAGTCTTTCCATTTCTAAAACAGTATCATCTTTACTTGTCATTATAAAAGCTATCTTTTCATGACCTTTCTTTATAAGATGTTCTGTCATATCAAAAGTAGCTTCTTTATTGCTAGTGCTTACTGTGTATATATCATAATTTCTAGCAGTTTTACTTATATATGTTGCTGGTATGCCACAATTTTGTATATAATTGATATGCTCTTGTTCAACTACCCATGAAATCATAACTATACCTTCTACTTGTTTTGCTCTTAATAGATTTATACTCTTTAATTCTTGTTCTTTATCAGAGTATGTATTAGCTAAAAGAATATCATAATCATACATTTTAGCAACTTCTTCTATTCCGTTTAATACCTCATTAACAAAAGAATCTGAAACTTCTGGAACTATTATACCTATTAATTGACTCTTCTTAGTTACTAAGCTTCTTGCAAGTGGATTTGGTATATATCCAGTTTCTTTTATAACCTCTAAAACTTTTTGTTTGACTTCATCAGTCACAGGTTTTGAATCATTTATAACTCTAGATACTGTAGATATTGACACGCCTGCTTGTTTAGCAACATCTTTTATCGTTATATTACTTTTCATTTTCATCCTCCTAATTTTGCTGAATTTATCTAAATCTGAACCAAATTTATACAGGTTCTTATTTTAACTATATTTATATAAGTCCTTATTTTACCATAAAAGCAAGTACATTTAAATACATTATATTTTATATTATACCCTATATTCAACAATTTTAATAATATTCATTCTTAATTTAAATCATATTAAAAAATAAAATAAAAAAATGCTGGTATAAAACATACCAGCATTTTTTCACTTTAACAGTTTAGTTTTAGCAGCCGCAGCCACAACCATCATCACCATCAAAGAATCCACCACATGAACAAGTTATTAATAATAGTATTAAGAATGGAATCCATGCCATTATATCGATATCTTTCCAACAATCTTCAAAAGCTAAGAATAGGAAGAATAATACGATTATCCACCATCCTCCTCCACCAAAACATCCATCGTTTCCAAAAAATCTATCTAACATAATAAAACCCTCCTTTTTTTAATAACTGCTACCCTTAATCTAAGCATCCACTACAGCAGCAAAGTATTAATAAAACTATTAGGAATGGAATCCATGCCATTATGTCAAATTCTGCCCAGCTATCTCCAAAAGCTAAGAATAGGAAGAATAGTACGATTATCCACCATCCTCCTCCACCAAAACATCCATCTTCTCCAAAGAATCTATCTAACATTCCACGTTACCTCCTGTTGATATTTTGTTGAGCTTTTCGCTCCTAACATATACTATGCATTTGGTTTCCATTTTGCTAATGTATTTTTATTATTTTTTTTAATTTTTTTATCTTAACTAAAAAAGGCAAAACCATAACTTGTATAAGTTACTGGTTCCGCCTATTTAATAATCAATATTTTTTAGCAACAACAACCATCATCGAAGTTAAATAACAACAATACTATTAATATAACCCATATCCATATATTGTCATCGCATAATAAGTCTTCTAAAATGTCTGTACATAATAATAAGAATACTATAACTATTATTATCAACATTTTATTACCAAAAAATCCTTCGCATCCTCCAAAGAAACGTTCCATATTGTCTTCTAATTTTGTCATAACTAATCCTCCTTGAATCATTAAGAGACTAACTTTTGTCTCTTTAATTAAATATATGTAGTAATAGACAGATAAGTTACTTCTAAAAAGTTTTTATTAATTAATTTATTTATTTCTTTTTCTCCCAATTTATTGTATCTATCAACTTCATCTAAATAATCCTTTTTTTCTTCTGATATAGTGTAAATTAAACTTTCTATTGATTTTACTTTGTATTCTTTATATCTTTCTATCAAGAAGGATGTTTTTGAATTCTCTATCCCTTTCTTTACATGCATTAATCTTGATATATAATCTTCTTTTTCATTAGATACATAATTTTCCTTTTCTGCTACATCTTCAAGAATTAAATTCGTTTCCATTACATAATCCTCTATTTGTTGCATATCTAAAGTTATTGAATTATAATAAAAATTTACTGCTATAAGTAAAAATATTCCTACTGATGTTAGTAATAAGCCTACATATTTCATAGCATTTCCTCCTAAGTTATATTTGTTATCAATAAAGTTTATTCATTAAATAAGACTTTATTACTACCTTTATAAAATTTTATTACTTTTTACTAATTCCATATTGAAAAATTTTTGATATTATATTAAACTAACATTAAAATTAATTAAAACTGCTGTAGGAGGCTTAAAATGTTTGAAAAAATAAAAGAAATAATAGCAGAACAATTAGGGTTAGACAATTTAGATGAAATAACTATGGAAGCATCTTTAATGGAAGATTTAGAAGCTGATTCATTAGATGCTGTTGAGATTATAATGGCTCTTGAAGATGAATTTGGTATAGAAATACCAGACGAGGAAGCTGAAAACTTTAAATGTATTGGTGATATATGTAAATATATCGAAGAAAACAAATAATATCATTTTTTCTACAAATATAAATAGTCTGTGTCTACTTCTACTTAATATTTCTATTAGAAGTTTACACAGACTAGTCCGGTCCTTTATACACATCTT
>NZ_JAGWCS010000113.1:0-12957 GCF_020657705.1 Clostridioides sp. ZZV15-6598
ATATAATGTTTATATATTTAATTTAAGGATGTGAATTAAGATGTATTTTACATATATTATAAGATGTAAAGATGATTCTCTATATACTGGATATACTAGCAATATAGCAAGAAGAATGAATGAACATAAGTTAGGGATTAATTCAAAGTATACAAGAGCAAAGGGATTTAAAAAGTTAGAGATTTACTTTGCAACAAATACAAAAAGTAATGCAATGAAATTAGAATACTATATAAAAAAGTTAACTAGGGATAAAAAATTATCTATAATAAAAAATCCCAATATACTTATAGATTCAATTGACAATAAAGAAAATTATATTATTGGGGAAGAGATAAAAGAACTGAAGTAAGCGTATTTAATTACATTGTAAATAAGTGTATACAGTGTAAAAACTTGACAATAAATACTATTGTAATATAATGAAGTTATAAATATAATAAATTAAAGTAGCTAGGGGAGCCAAGAGCTGAGAGGAATACCGACCCTTACACCTGAACTGGATAATGCCAGCGTAGGAAAGCTTAGTATAAAACTTAAGTATGTATTATTTGTGATATATGCGAATTTCTAAGCTATACCTATTGTAGGTATAGCTTTTTTAGTTAATTTATTTAAATTAAATTTTTAGGAGGGTATAAATGAGTAATTACAAAATACCAACACTTACAATAGCTGGTTCAGATTCATCTGGAGGAGCTGGAATTCAAGCTGATTTAAAAACTTTTAGTGCAATTGGCACATATGGAATGAGTGTAATAACAGCTATAACGGCACAAAATACTCAAGGAGTTTTTGCTGTAGAAGATTTAAGTCAAAGCATAATAAAAAAACAAATAGAGGCAGTTTTTGATGATATACCTCCAAGAGCAGTAAAAATAGGAATGGTTTCAAGTCCAGAAATTATACTTGAAATAGTTGAAAATTTAAAAAAATACAATCCAGAATATTTAGTAGTAGACCCTGTAATGATATCTAAAAGTGGATATTATTTATTAAAACCAGAAGCAAAGGAAAATCTAATTAAATATTTAATACCACTTGCATATATAATTACACCAAATATTCCAGAAGCAGAAGAAATTACAGGAATAAAAATACGTAATGTAGATGATATGAATAGTGTAGGAAAGAAAATATTAGAGCTTGGACCTAAGTTTGTTCTTATGAAAGGCGGACATTTAGATGGAGAAGCAGTGGATATTTTAGTTGGTAAAAATATATTTGAAGTGTATAAAAGCGAAAGAATTGATAAAAAAAATACACATGGAACAGGATGTACATTATCTTCTGCAATAACATCTTACCTTGCATTAGGTTATGAAATAAAAGAAGCAGTAAAATTAAGTAAAATTTATATAACAGAAGCAATAAAAAATAGTTTTGATATAGGTCATGGAGTAGGTCCAGTACATCATTTTTATAAGTTTGAATAGTAAATAAAATTTTATGGAGGTAGAATATGTATAATTTAATTGAAGATGTAAAAAAAGTAAACCCACTAGTAATTCACTATACTAATAACGTAACAATAAATGATTGTGCTAATGTAACTTTAGCTATAGGT
This sequence comes from Clostridioides sp. ZZV15-6598, assembly GCF_020657705.1. NCBI lineage: Bacteria > Bacillati > Bacillota > Clostridia > Peptostreptococcales > Peptostreptococcaceae > Clostridioides > Clostridioides sp. ZZV15-6598. The sequence continues at coordinate 1,568 of NZ_JAGWCS010000113.1, forward strand.
GCAAGTCCCCTTATGAGTTTTTCCTATGAGGAAGTAGAAGAAATGGTAAGTATAGCAAATGCTGTAGTTATAAATATAGGAACCATGAATTCAAATATATTAGATTTGTTTTTATTGGCTGGAAAAGCTGCAAATAAATACAATAAACCTGTTATCTTAGACCCAGTGGGAGTCTTTGCAAGTAAAGCCAGAGCAGAACTTACAAATAAGCTTCTAAATGAAGTTAAATTTGATGTGGTTAAAGGGAATATAGCAGAAATAAAATTTATAGGTGGTTTTGATGTAATGGGTAAGGGAGTAGATTCTTTTGATGATGAAGAAGATTCTACTGATATAATAAAAAAAGTTTCTGAAAAGCTTGAATGTATAGTTGTAGCAACTGGAAAAATAGATATAATAACTGATAGTAAGAATACATATAAAATAAATAATGGAACTGAGAAGCTAAAAGGTATTACAGGCACAGGATGTATGACTGCTAGCTTGATTGCAAGTTTTATGGCTGTCACTAAAAATACATTAGAGGCAGCTACAATGGGGGTACTTACAATGTCATTAAGTGGAGAGTTGGCTAATTTAAATAATCCACCAATAGGTACATTTAAAGAAAAGCTAATGAATTCTATTTATCAAATGGATGAAGAGATTATAAGTAAAAACTCTAATATTGAATTTCTAAATGAATAAATGCTCAACAGGAGGCTGTAAATGATAGATAAAGAATGTTTAAAAAAAGACTTAAAGTTATATTTAGTGACTGATTCTGAAATGCTAGAAGGTAGAGATTTTTATAAATGTATTGAAGACGCAATAGCTTCTGGAATAACAACTGTGCAACTTAGAGAAAAAAATACTTCTGGAAAAGAATTTTTAAAAAAGGCTATGAGGCTAAGGGAAATAACTAGAAAACATGGTGTTAAGTTTATAATAAATGATAGAGTAGATATAGCGATTATTTGTGATGCAGATGGAGTACATGTAGGACAGAGTGACATTGATGCCAAGGAAGTTAGAAAGCTTATAGGGAAGGATAAAATACTAGGTGTATCAGCAAGGACCTTAGGAGAAGCTATCTGTGCAAAAAATGATGGTGCAGATTATTTAGGTATAGGGTCAATATTTACAACATCTACTAAATTGGATGCTAAATCTGCATCATTTGAAACTGTCAAAGAAATTAAAGAAAAGGTAGATATACCATTTGTATTGATTGGTGGGATAAAACTAGATAATATAGATAAACTTAAATGTTTAAATAGTGATGGATATGCTATAATATCTGCTATATTAAAATCTGAAAATATTTCTGAAGAAGTAGAAAAGTGGACATTAAAAATATAAAATGAGTTATGGTAGTGAAAAAATTGGAAAAATTTGATATAATTTAAAAGTAAAATATAGGAAGTTATAAATGTAAACTTTTCTACATATACTTTTTAATCAAAATATATGTAGATTTGATTAAAAGGAGATATTAATGATTAGGATATTATTAGTGTGTGTTGGTGGTATGTCTTCTACTTTATTGGTAAATAAAATGGAGAAAGATGCAAAGAAAAGAGATATAGACTGTAAAATATGGGCAGTTGGAGAAGGAAATATAAAATCAGAACTTGGTAATTTTGATATTTTACTTCTTGGACCACAGCTTAGATTTATGTTTGATGATGTAAAGTCTATAGTTGGAGATAAAGCTCCAGTAGCTGTAATAGATATGGTAAACTATGGTACTTGTAATGGTCATGCTGTATTAAATACAGTATTAGAAATACTAAATTAAATCAATCATCTATAGTGAACTCTATGATATAGAGTTCACTTTTTATATTTCATAGTTCTTTTTCAAATTTTTTATTTTCAACAAGGCTGATTTAAATTGTTCATCTTTATAGACTCTTAATATATAATTAACTTAGAAAAAAATTATTTATAGATAAAAAATTAATAAAGGAGAATATAAGGCAGAGTTGTTTCTATGTGTATATTATTTCTAAATTTGCACTGATTATATACTTATCCTTTTAGATTTTAATCTATTCAAAATACACTTCTATTTACTCCTTTCTCAATTTATGTGGTAATAATTGGATTTGATTGTATGAAATTAGTGCAGTACTATTTATTAAAATAAAGAAATATAATTTATTTTTGTACTAATATATAAATGATACACTGGTATTATTGACATTTATATTGGAGGTTGATTATGAAGAATGAGATTTTACGTTTTATAAATGAAAGGGTATTATTTAACAATTTTGATGAACTTAAAAAACAGAGTGGTATAGTAACAGAAGATATAGTGAAAAAGTTTAATCTAAGTAGAACTCAATCAAGTAGATTATTAAATGACTTGGTAAAGTCTGATAATCTTATAAAGATAAATAGTAGACCTGTTATCTTTCTACCAAAAAATAAGATAAATGATGCAATAGGTCCTACTAAAAAAAGTATTTATGAAAGTGTTGATGAACTTAGTAATGAGTGTAAATTATTAAAGCAGGAGATTGTATTTAACAGTATTATAGGTCATGAAAGTAGCCTAAAAGAAGCAATAGAGCAAATAAAAACCGCTGTACTTTATCCAAATGATGGACTTACAATAATGCTAACAGGTGAAAGTGGTGTAGGTAAAACTTTTTTAGCGAAGGTAATATATAAATATAGTGTAAGTAGCAATATATTAGAAAAAAATGCTCCATATAATGTACTAAACTGTGCACAGTACTATAATAATCCAGAGTTATTGTCAAGTATACTATTTGGACATGTCAAGGGGGCTTACACTGGAGCAAATGAATCTAGAGTTGGGTTAATAGAAAAATCTGATGGTGGTATATTATTTTTAGATGAGGTACATAGATTAAACAGTGAAGGTCAGGAAAAGTTATTTACATTTATGGATACAGGTACATTTTCTAGAATTGGAGAGAATGGAGTAAATAGAAGTGCTAAGGTAAGGCTAGTATTTGCTACAACAGAAAGCTTATCTGAGTTTTTGCAGACTTTTTTAAGAAGAATACCTATAAATATTTATGTTCCCAATATAGAGGAAAGAGGAACTATTGAAAAAAGGAAGATTATAGAACATTTCATATATGAGGAAAGTAAGGTACTTGGTTTACCCATAGAGATAACTCAAATTACATTAAATACGATTTTAAAGATAAAATTCAAAGGTAATATAGGTGAATGTAAAAATGTAATAAAATATGCATGCGGAAGGGCATATGCAAAAAACCAAAAAAGAAATGGAAATATTTTTGTTACACTTCAAGACCTTCCTAGAAATATTTATATAGAAAATGTAGATATATTTCAGTTCCAAAGTGCTAAAAGCAAAAGTATTGTGTTTTCTCCTAAACAATTTAATATTGAGACATCAGATGAAGAAAATAAAAGAAACATAATATATCAAAGCCTTATAAAGTGTTTAGATTATTTTGATAGACTAGAAAAAAAAGAAATAACAAAAGAGTTCTTTAGTGAAAAGAGTTCCAACTTAATGATTAGATTAATGGATAACCTAGTTTTTTCAAATAATGATGAAAATAAAAATGTACTTATGGAGCTTATAATATCTATAATGCAGGATATATTTAGAAACTTAGAAGTTAACAACAATATAAAATATGATGGAAATAATGTATTAGCATTTTCTTCGTATCTTTATTTGAAGGATGTGTCTTATCAATTGTCTGATGAATATAAAACCTTACAAAATAAATTACTAACATATTTAAAGAAAGAAAATTACAAAGAATACTCTATAGTAAATAAAGTATCGACATTAATAGCAAATAGATTAGATATGTATCTTAATAATGTAGATATAATTATAATGATTATATTTATTAAGTCGACAGTTATAAGAATGAAGTCTAATAAAGTTAATGCAATGATTATAGCACATGGGTATGCTACTGCTAGTAGTATGGCAAATGTATGTAATCGTATGTTGGGTAAAAATGTATTTACAGCTATAGATATGCCTATAGACGCGACAATTGCTGATGTATCAAATCAAATGTCTAGATACTTGGAAGGCGATAGGATAAAAAATGGACTAGTTGTGCTATTTGATATGGGCTCTCTTAATCTGATATATGAAGATTTAAAGAGTAAAATAAGTAGTCCAATGTTGTTTATAGATCAAATATCCACTATTTCTGCACTAGAGGTAGGCAATTTATTAATGCAAGGTAAAAACATTGAAGATATAGCAGAAATTATGGATGAAGAAATTAAGCCCAATATACAATTGTATTATCCTCAAAAAAATAAGGAGTATGCTATAGTATCTTCTTGTTTTACTGGAATAGGTACTGCTATAAAAATCCAACATCTACTTTCAGAAAGTTTAATGGGTATAGTTGATGTTAAGATAATACCTCATGATTATGATAGTCTTGTTTCTATGGGAGATAAAGATCCACTTTTTAAAATGTATGATGTATTGGCCATAGTAGGAACTGCGAATCCAAATGTAAATGGAGTAGATTTCATACTGTTAGAGGATATAATATCAGGAAAAGGAGAAGATGATGTTTTTAGAATATTTAGTAAAGTAGTAGAAAGTGAAAAAATCAAAAACATAAATGATTCTATCATAAAGAATTTTTCTTTGATTAGAGTAATTGATAGTCTGACTATTTTAGACTCAAAAAAAATAATAGAGAGAATAGAAGAAGGAATCAATGCTATAGAAAACAATCAAAAGAAAAAACTTCCTAATGATAAAAAAATTGCTTTATACGTTCACTTAAGTTGCATGATTGAAAGATTAGTTAGACAAGCTGAGATTGAAGAGTATACTGATATGAATTTATTAATTAAAAACCATCACAGTGAAGTTAAGCTAATAAAAAATGCATTTAGTGTGCTAGAAAAGAGTTATAGTGTGCAAATATCTATTTCAGAAATAGGATATATCTATAATATTATTTATGGTCCACTTCAGTAAAATACAGTATTAAAAAATAAATGAACAAAATTAAAAAAAGTATGCCACTAGTTGGCATGCTTTTTGCTTTTATAAATAAACAAGAGAATAAAAAATAAAAATTTTAATATATAATGGAGGATTTAAGGAAAATGATATCTTTAATGAGAATCGATGACAGATTAATACATGGGCAGGTGGCATATGGATGGTCAACATCACTAGGCATAAATGTAATATTAGTTGCAAATAATGAAGCAAAAAATGATCAAATGAAAGCAATGTCATTAAATTTAGCTAAGCCTAGTAATGTAACTTTATATATAAGGGGGATAGAGGAATCTGGAGAAATAGTAGAAAAATTTGCTTCTTCAAAGAAAAGTAATGTATTAGTATTAGTAAAAAATACAAAAGATGCTTTAGATGTAGCTAAAAACTCAGGAGGAGTTTTAAAAGAAATAAATGTAGGTGGATTAAGATACGAAGAAGGAAAGAAGAAGCTGACAGACTTAGTTGCTGTTGATGATAATGATATAAACAATTTTAAAGAAATAACTGATTTAGGAATTGATATAGAATTTAGAATGTTACCTAGAGATAAAAAGAAAAAATTATCAGACTTAATAAAATAATTTGGGAGAAAGAAAATGAAAAAATTTTTAATTGCAACACATGGAGAATTGTCTAAGGAGCTTGTTGAGACAAGTAAATTAATAATTGGTTCATTAAGTAATGTTGAGTACTTTTGTATGACAAAAGATAAATCAGCAGACGATGCTGAGAAAGAAATGATAAGTATATTATCAAATAACAAAGATAATGGAGAACTTATCATACTAACAGATATATTTGGTGGAAGTGTAGCAAATATATGTACTAATTTACTTTTACAGGGGTTTAAATTTGAGTTATTAACAGGAGTAAATTTACCAATGCTTTTGGCTATTCTTTTATCACCAGAAGAGGATGCAAAGCTATTAGCTAAATCAGGTTTAGAGGAAGCGAGAAATGGAATTGTTCATGTAAATGAACTATTAGAAAATAAAAATGAAATTAAGAATGTGATGTAATTAATGTAAATTAAGAGGGAGGTTCACTATGTTAGTACAAGCTATTATGTTAGCTATTATAGCAGGTTTTGGTATATTAGATGGACGTATATTTGGTCAGTCTATGTTTGATAGACCAATAGTTACAGGGGCATTAGTAGGATTAGTTTTAGGAGATATAAAGTCAGGAATTATGATTGGTGCACAACTTGAATTAATTTGGATGGGAATTGCAGGAATAGGTGCAGCTACTCCTCCAGATGTAGTAACAGGTGGTGTATTAGGTACAGCTTTTGCTATATTATCAGGAAATGGTGCAGAAGTTGCTCTAGCTGTAGCAGTTCCAGTAGCAGTTTTAGCACAATCTCTTGGAGTATTAGTTAGAATAGTAAACTCATATTTTTCTCAAAAGGCAGTTTTCTATGCTAAACAAGCTGACTTTAAAAAGGTTACCATAATGATGTGGATACCAGTAGTATTATTCTTTTTAAGTACATCAGTTCCAACTTTTTTAGCAATTATGATTGGCGCTGATAAAGTTACAACATTAATAAATGCAATACCTAAAGTTATACTAGATGGATTAGGCATTGCAGGAACATTATTACCAGCAGTAGGATTTGCACTACTTATGGATATGTTACTTTCAAAAAAGATGGCTGTATTTTTCTTTATAGGATTCCTTTTAGCATCTTATGGTGGACTAGATATAACTGCAATAGCGTTGTTTGGAGTCTGTGTAGCAGTTATATTAAACTTTTATATTAATAACAAAGAAAATAGTCAAAATCCTCAAGTAACAACTAATATTTTAACGGAAGGAGAGATTGACTTTGAATAAACTAACAAAAAAAGAATTAAGAAGTATGTTTTGGCGTTCATTTGCTCTTCAAGGTGCATTCAATTATGAAAGAATGCAAAACTTAGGTTACTGTTATTCAATGTTACCTGCAATAAAGAAGTTATATAATAAAAAAGAAAATCAAGCAAAAGCAATAGAAAGACACTTAGAGATTTTTAATACAACCACAGTAGTAGTTCCTGCTATATTAGGTATAACAGCAGCTATGGAAGAGGAGAATGCTAATAATCCAGAATTTGATGAAAGTTCAATTAGTGCTGTTAAAACAGCTCTTATGGGACCTCTTGCAGGAATTGGGGATTCGCTATTTTGGGGAACATTTAGAATTATAGCTGCTGGAGTAGGAGTGTCACTTGCAAAAGAAGGAAATATATTTGGACCTCTATTATTCCTACTATTATACAATATCCCAGCATTTGCCCTTAGAATACTTGGACTTAAATATGGATATCAAGTTGGAGTAAATTCTCTCGAAAGAATACAAAGAGAAGGACTTATGGAGAAAATAATGTCTATGGCTACGACTGTTGGTTTATTTGTTGTAGGAGGAATGGTTGCAACAATGCTAAGTATAACTACTCCACTGAAATTTAATTTAAATGGTGCAGAAGTAGTTTTACAAGATATATTAGATAAAATAATACCTAATATGTTACCTTTAACCTTTGCATTTGTAATATATTACATGTTAAAGAGAAAGGTAAGTGTAACAAAGTTAACTCTAGGCACTATAGTGGGAGGAATTGCTTTACATGCAATAGGATTATTATAGAAATAAAATTATAATTTATTGAATATATGAATAAGGAAGGCATACAAAATGAGAATACAAGATTATATGTTAGAAACACCAGTTAAAATGAGAGAAATGATATCTAATGCAGATAATTTATTTAATGAAGTTAAGAAAGAAGATATAAAAAAGATTATAATAACAGGTTCAGGTACTAGTTACCACTCAGGATTGCAAGTACAACCATATTTACAAAATTTATTAGATATAGATGTTGTAGAAAAGTATCCATTCATGATAACTGAAGATACGTTTAAACTTGATAATAAAAATACTTTAGTAGTAGGGATATCTCAAGGTGGAAGTAGTTATTCTGCATATAATGCTATGAAGTTAGCTGAAGACAAGGGCTGTAAAATAGCATCTATGGCAGGTTGTAAAAATGCTCTAATAGATGAGATTTCTGACTATATATTAACAGTGAATTGTGGTGAAGAAAAATCTGGAGCTAAAACAAAAGGTTTTTATTGCACAAAGTTAAATTTAATGTTATTAGGTCTTCAAATAGCTAGAGAAAAAGGAATAATATCTAGTGAAAAGTATAATGAAGAGATAAATAAGATACTAGATGCAATAGATAGATTTGAATCAGTATATAAATCATCTGAGCAATGGATTGAAAGAAACAAAGAAAAGTTAGTTAATGCTAAAGAAATAAGAATAGTAGGTCACTCTGATATATATGGAGATACATTAGAGTCAGCATTAAAATTATTAGAGACAATGAGAATACCTGTAACTGGATATGAGTTTGAAGAGTTCATACATGGTGTGTATAATGCTATAAATAATGATTCTACTATATTTATATTAGATACAGGAAAAGAGCCTAGAGTAACTAAGATGGTTGAAGTACTTTCTGGATGGACAGAAAATGTATTTGTTATAGGTAGAGAAGTTACAGAAAATGATAAAAACTTAAAAATAGATATTATAGATAATGATTACTATCAAACATTTAACTTAATAGTACCATTACAATTAATATGTGGAGAAATACCTATATTAAGAGGTATAAACCCAAGTATTCCAAAAGATACTAAGTTTCACATGAAGTTAGGTAGTAAGAAGTTTAATAAGTAAGTATAAATATAAGTACTTTAGTTTATAGTTTCCTGTATAAATTTATAAATATACACTTAAGTAACATGAGTTAAAAAGGTGGTGTCTCCAAATGAGTTTAATTAATCATTTTGGGATACCACCTTTTTTAGTGTATAGAGATTAGTTTGCCATTTCTTTTTTCAGTCTCCACATAGCAAGTGCGAAACTTCCATAACATAATATTAAGAATAGAACTATAACAGGTAATATATCTCCAATTAGAATGGTTTCACCAAATATTAGGCTACGTAAAGCATTGATAACATGGGTAAATGGATTGAGCATAACTGCTACTTTTAATCCTCCAGATAAATCTTCAACAGGGAAGAGAGCAGAGCTTAAAAAGAAAATAGGAAGTACAATGGCAGTCATAATTGTTTCATAAATTATTTCATTTGGTAATAATAGACTTATAGCATAAGCAAGGCTTGATAAAAAAAAGGCTGTCATAAATATCAATACTATCATTATAGCAATTCCACCAATACCAGATGCTATTTTTACTGAAAAGAATATACTTACTATGCATAAAATTGCTACTTCAATGAAAGACACTAGGATAGCTTCTAGTAACTGACCAAAGACAATGGAATATCTACTAATAGGTGCAATTAAAACTCTATAAAAACTTCCACTATTTTTCATTATAAAATTGATGATACCACCACTACTACATGATGAAAAGATAACCAATACAATTATACCTGGAAGTATAAAAGCTGTATAATTATCGATATTCATATCGCTCATAGTTTGGTTTGCGACAGAGCTATAAAGTACAAGCCAAAGAAGAGGTTGTAATATAGTAACTACAAATGAAATTGGATTTTTAAAACGCCATTTCATATTACGCCATAAAATATTTAACATTTCCATTCCTCCTCTAAATCTTTTTTAGAACTTGTCAATGCTAAAAAAACATCTTCAAGACTTGGTTCTACAATTTCTATTGCATCAAACTTTATACTATGCTCTAAAAGAAATTTATTTATTAAATTAAGTGCAGTTCTACTCTCTTCTACACTTATAAAAAGTGAATTTCCACGTACACTCATAAATTTAACTAAGCAAGTATTTTTAATATCATTTTTATATTTTTTTATATCTTCAATATCATAAAATGCGATACGAAGGATGTTTTGCTTAATATAACTACGTAAATTAGATGGTGTTCCTTGTGCCAAATCTTTTCCATTTTTCATAATACAGATATTATCGCTTAGTTGTTCAGCTTCTTCAAGATAATGAGTAGTTAGAAAAATAGTTGTACCATATTCATCTCTAATTTTTAGTAGCATATCCCACATAGCTTTTCTTGAATCTACATCCATACCGACAGTAGGTTCATCTAAAAATAGAATTTTAGGAGATGACACCATATTCATAGCTATATCTAATCTACGTTTTACCCCACCAGAATAAGATGAAGTAGGATACTTTAAGTAGCTAGCTAACTCAAATTTATCAATTAAAGAGTTTATTCTTTCTTTTGCAACTTGTGGTTCTACTTTATACATTTTGCTTTGGAATATCATGTTTTCCATAAGAGACAGGTGTTCATCAATGGACACTTGTTGTGCCACACAAGCAATTTGAGTGCGTATCCAAGATGGATTATTTATTAAGTCTTTTCCAAACATCGTTACATTACCAGACGTAGGTTTGTAAAAAGTGGTCAAAATATTGATAAGCGAAGATTTACCAGCACCATTTGGACCAAGCAAAGAAAAGATTTCTCCAGCCTTTACACTAAAACTTAGGCCATTTAAAGCTTTTACACCATTTTTATATTCTTTTACTAAATTGTTGATTTCAATTGCCAACATGTATTATTCCTCCTCTTTAAGTGGAAATATGATTTCTGTAATATATTTATCTGGATTACCTTTTATTAGCATACCTGGTCCTTTAATAAATACCTCTCTCCAAGGGGTTTGTATTGTTAGATTATTTTCATGAATATATTTAAATATCATTTCATATGTTTTTGGCAAATTACTATATGAACCTATATGGGTAAAAAATAAAGCTTTTGTTTTAGGAAACTCTTTTATTGTTACACCCATACGATTTGGAGTTTCAGAAGTTGGTACACATAATTCCATTTCTCCTATGCCAGTTTCCTGGTCAATATTATGGTAGCAAAAGAATGGTGCACCGTTTGATTTTCCTTTTATAGATTTAAATACATTTGGAAAATATTTTGTGGCTTCAGTCATAGGTCCATTGTAACTCATAGTAGCTGCTGTGACTGATTCGATGTTTTTAATTTCAATTTTATAATTCATTTGTTTTCCTCCCTAAGTATGTTTATAATGGTTTCATTAATCCATCAAGTATTAGTACAATATAAGATTTTTGATTCGTTGATGATATAACCTTACCTTTGTTTGCTTGTTTTCAAGTCTAACATAACATAAAATATATATCCTCTCATTTGATGCTCGATTTTGTAAACTTATTATTTGAATTTTGATTTCCATGATTTAATAAATTAAAATCAAATAATTTATAAAAAAGTGTTTACAAATCAGGTGTATTAATCGTATAATACACTTAATGAAATATAAAATAAAATTTAAAGTAGAAGTGTATTTTTTTAGAAAAAGTGTATTATCGTATTAATACACTAGAATAGGA
>NZ_JAGWCS010000114.1:0-12808 GCF_020657705.1 Clostridioides sp. ZZV15-6598
AGATGTGTATACGAGATAGGTATAAGACAGTCTATCATCTGGATATTGTTTTGCTAATTCAATTTTCAATTTAGCATACTGAAATGCTACATCATGATGTGTATTGAGATAATCTCTAAAACCAACTAGTTGTAAAAACTCTTTGTCATCAGAATTATAACAATGGATGTGCCTTAATGAAATCTGGTTTATTCCTCTTAGAACATATAAATAATGATTAGGATTGTTATATTGTTGACCACAATAATCATATCCCAATTTAATCATTGATTCAACCTTCATATTATTAATAGATTTGAGTTTAATCGCTATATCTAAAATGGGTTTAGCACAAATTATATTTATAGAAGTACTACCTACATGTTGTATATCTAGAATGTTATCTTTCCATATTATTTCTATTTGTTTTTTTGCTAATAGAAATTCTGTACTCCATTTTTGATTATATGGTAATAATCTTACTTTATATCTCTCTACACCTTCCATAGCTATTATCCTCCAAATTCAGATTTATTATTGTAAGATTTATTTATTATTGTAATACCTATCTGTCAAATGAACTATTTACAGTTTAGGTGTTGTTTTGATAAGTGTCAAATAATCTTGTTTTTATTAATTAAAGATAAGAGGTTTTAATTATGGTAAAATATACTATAAAATTAATATAAAAGTGATAAAATTAATTTAAGTAAATATTAAAAAGGGGTGTAGATATGGAAAAATCAAAAGTATATTTTTGTGATTTATATTCAAATTCACAAAATAAGAATGTACCAAACAATGTGAGAAGATTATTTGATAAAGCTGGATTTAAAGATTTAATATCAAAAAATGACCAAGTCGCAATAAAACTTCACTTTGGAGAAAAGGGAAACACTACATATATGAGTCCTGTTGCAGTTAGACAGGTAGTTGATAAGGTTAAAGATTGTGAAGGCAAGCCATTTTTAACAGATACAAATACATTATATACAGGAAGTAGAACTAATTCTGTAGACCATCTTACAACAGCTATAGAAAATGGATTTGCTTATGCGGTAGTAAATGCACCAGTAATAATTGCAGATGGATTGTACAGTAGAAATTATGAAAATGTGCAAATAGATAAAAAACACTTTGAAAGTGTAAAAATAGGTGGGGAAATTTATAACTCTTCTGCGATGATAGTAATGAGTCATTTTAAAGGTCATGAAGCTGCTGGTTTTGGAGGAGCATTAAAAAATTTAGCTATGGGATGTGCAAGTGCAGCAGGAAAACAAATGCAACATTCTGATGTTACTCCTGGAGTAAATGAGAAGAAATGCATAGGATGTGGAAAATGTGTTAATTCTTGCCCAACTAAAGCTATAAGTATAGTAGATAAAAAGGCAGTAATAGATTCTAATGTATGCTACGGTTGTGGAGAATGTCCAACTGTATGTCCAACTAGGGCAGTAACTATACAATGGGAAAGTGACTCAGATGTATTTGTTGAAAAAATGGCAGAACATGCATATGGAGCAGTATCAAATAAAAAAGATAAGGTTGGGTATATAACTTTTGTTATGAATGTGACTCCACTTTGTGATTGTGTACCTTGGTCAGGCAGACCAATTGCACATGATATAGGAATATTAGCATCAACTGACCCTGTAGCCATTGAGCAAGCATGTTATGATTTGATTTGTAAGGAAATGGGTCATGATGTATTTAAACATGAACATCCTCATGTAAATGGAACTAGAATAATAGACTATGCATGTGAAATGGGAATGGGAAGTAAAGAATATGAATTAATAAAATTATAAGAATAGATAGACTTAAATGCATATAATGATGTAAGAGGAATTTAAAAGTATCAAAGGAGTATGCATTTATGAAAATTTACTATGAAAAGGAAAATAGCAAGAAAGCAAACGTAAACAATATTCCAAGTGTATTTGCATTTAATTTTCTAAGAAATTTTTTGACTAGTAAAGAATATGAAGAAACTAGAAAAGAATATTTTATAAATAATCTAACAAAGAGTCAAGTTAATCAAGCTATGAAAGATTTAAAATGGCTTTTTAGAGAGTATGAAGGCTTAGAGATTATTACAATGGAAAGCTTGGATGGAGTAAAAACAAGGATAGTTTTGTAAATTATTAAGAATACTGCTTTAATGATGATGTGTATAATACAATTTATTATACCAATATCATTTTAAAGCAGTATTTTTTATTTTTGAATAGTAAACCTATGCTTAAAATAAAGTTGACCTTTAAATAAAAAGTCTGTAATATTGTATATAATAAGTAAACTATAAAAAGTGAAAAGGTTGACTAATAGGAGGCTATATGAAAGAGTATATAATCAAATTAAAAAATAAAGTTTTAAATGGAAAAGAAATAAGTTATAAAGAAGCTTTTAGTTTAATAAATATTGATGCAAATAATAAAAATGATTTTGATATTCTATTAAAATCAGCAAATGAAATAAGAGAATTTTTTATGGGTAGCAAAGCAGATCTATGTACAATAGTAAATGCAAAATCTGGCAAATGCAGTGAAGATTGTAAGTTTTGTGCACAGTCATCTCATTATAAAACTGGTATTGATGAATATTCATTACTCAATTATGATGTGATTCTAAATAGGGCTAAAGAGATGGAGAGTAAAGGAGTCCATAGATTTTCTTTAGTTACAAGTGGGAAAGGAATGACAGGGGATGAGTTTAATAATATTTTACAGATTTATGAAGGCTTAAGAGAGAATACCAGTCTAAAATTGTGTGCATCTTTGGGGATTATAGATTATAATCAAGCTAAAAAATTAAAAGAAGTAGGAGTATCTACATATCATCATAATGTTGAGACATCTAAGGATAATTTTGAAAGCATATGTACAACACATACATATGAAGAAAGAATAAAAACCATCAAAGAAGCTAAAAGAGCAGGATTAGATGTATGTGTTGGCGGAATAATTGGAATGAATGAGAGTAAAGAACAAAGATTGAAGATGGTATTTGAAATAAAAGAGTTAAATGTGAAGTCATTTCCAATAAATATTTTAAATCCAATTAAGAATACTCCAATGGAAAGTTATGATATATTAGAACCAATGGAAATATTAAAAACAACAGCAGTATTTAGGTTTATAATTCCTAATATATATATAAGATATGCTGGTGGAAGATTGTCCTTAAAAGGATATGATAAGATAGGATTTAGTGGAGGAGTAAATTCTGCAATTGTTGGTGACTATTTAACAACTGTAGGAAATGGTATTGAAAATGATAAAAAAATGATTGAAGAACAAGGCTTTAAAATTTAATGGAAATTGCTTAAATCAATTAATATACTTTTTAAGAATTAAAAAAGTATATTAATTTTTTTTGGAAATCAGTTAATATACTAAATTTAAATTAATAGTTGAAAATATTTTGAAAAATAAGAAAAATATCAAAATTTGTATAAAGTAGTTGCAAAGCGAAAAAAGATATGATAGTATCTAGGTAACCGGTTAAGTAAAACGGTTTCCTAAATTGTGGGGGTGAACTTCTTGGGTATAACTATAAAAGAGATTGGCGAATTGGCTGGTGTTTCCAAAACAACTGTGTCAAAAGTCATTAATAATAAAGATGAAAATATAAGTCAAGCAACAAGAGAAAAGATTTTAAAAATAATGAAGGAAAAAAATTACGTCCCAAATAAATTGGCACAAAGTTTAGTAACTAAAAGAACAAATACAATAGGACTTCTTATACCAGATATACGAAATCCATTTTTCACAGATGTATCAAGAGGTGTGGAAGATAAAGCTAATGAGGAAGGATATAATATAATTTTATGTAATACAGATGAAGATGCCAAAAAGGAATATGAAGGGATAAGAACATTATCAGAAAGAATGATAGATGGAATTATCTTTGCAGCATCATCAAATACAAACTGGAAAGAGGCAAATTACAAAGATATAAAAATACCAACAGTATTAATCGATAAGAAAATAAGTATGAATAAAGAAACCTTAAAAGGTATAGTTAAAATAAATAACTTTGAGGGTGCATATATAGCTACAAAACATTTATTAGATATTGGACATAAGAAAATAATATACTTAAGTGGTCCACTTCAAAATGAAATAGCAGTAGATAGATTAGAAGGATATAAAAAAGCTTTGACTGAGTATAATTTAGATTACAAATCTAATTATGTATTTGAAGGAAAATATAAGATTGAATGGGGGCAAGAATTTATAAAAAACTTAGAAGAGATAAATTTTAATGCTATATTTTGTGCAAATGATTTAATTGCAATAGGTGTTATCAGAGGTCTTCAAGAAAGAGGATTAAATATACCAAACGATGTAAGTGTTGTGGGATTTGATGATATTCAAACTTCTAGTTTAATAAGTCCTCCACTTACGACAGTACGACAACCATCTTATGATATAGGATATAAAGCCAGTGAAATATTAATAAATTGTTTAAGAGGAGATAAGAGAGAATCCTTTGATGAATTAATTTTTAAACCAGAATTAGTGATAAGAGCTTCAACTAAAGAAAGTTAATTAACAACATGAAATGCATAAATAGATATGTAAAGGAGTAATGTAATGGGAAACATAGTTGTCATAGGAAGTGTAAATATGGACATGGTATGTTCTGTAGATAAGAGGCCAGAAAAAGGAGAAACAATACTAGGCAATAGTTTTTTTACATCACCTGGCGGGAAAGGTGCTAACCAAGCAGTTTCAGCATCTAAGTTAGGTGCAAATGTAAAAATGATATCTTGTATAGGGGAAGATAGCTTAGGCGAAGAATTGATAAGAAATTTTAAAGAGAATAAAGTTGATTATAATTTGATAGATAGAAATAATCAAAAAAGTTCTGGTGTTGCTGTCATAACACTATGTGAAAATGATAATAGTATTGTTGTTGTGCCAGGAACAAATGAGCTAGTAGATATAGAACTAATTAAAAAAAATGAGGAAGAAATAAAAGGTGCAGATATAGTATTACTACAGTTAGAGATTCCACTGGAAACAATAAATTATGTAGTAAATTTTTGTTTTGAAAACAATATAAAAGTTTTGTTGAACCCAGCACCAGCAATAAGATTAGATGAAGATATAATAGAAAAAGTAACTTACTTAACACCAAATGAACATGAGTATAAGATAGTTTTTGACACAGATGAAAGCATAGAAGAAGTATTAAAAAAATATCCAAATAAACTTGTAATAACAGAAGGAAGAAATGGAGCTAGATTTTATGATGGTAAGGAAGTAAAACATGTATCTTGTATAAATGTAGATGTTCAAGATACTACAGGGGCAGGAGATACTTTTAATGGAGCATTATCAGTAGCTATAACAGAAGGCAAAGACTTATATACAGCAGTAGGATATGCTGTAGTAGTGTCAGGGCTTTCTGTAACAAAATTAGGTGCTCAATCTGGAATGCCTTATAGGGAAGATGTTGAAAAATATTTAGATATTAATAAATAAAAATTAAAATTGTTCAAATCTAAAACTATTAAAAATGGAGGGTAATTATGAGAAAAATTTTATCTTTAGGAATTGTTGCAACACTAGCAGTGGGAATGTTAACAGGATGTTCAATGGATGGACCAGGTAAATCAGAAAAGAAGGATAGTTCAGCTAAGAAAGATTTAACTATAGGAGTATCTACAATAACTCTTCAACATCAATTTTTTATAGACATTGACGAAGGGATAAAAGAAAAAGCTAAAGAACTAGGTGTAAAAGTCATAGTAAATGACCCAGACCAAGATGTAGCTAAGCAAACATCAGCTATAGAAGATTTTATACAACAGGATGTAGATGGAATGATAGTACTTGGAACAGACAATTCAGCTGTAGTACCAGCTGTAGAGGGAGCATTTGAAAAAATGCCTGTAGTTACAGTAGATGCTGTATTAAATACTGAAAATATTACAAGTTATGTTGGAACAGTTAGTTATGATGCTGGTAAAAAATTAGGCGAATACACTAAAAAGTACATAGATGAAAACTTAGGTGGAAAATCAGAAATTGCAATAGTAACAGATTTAAAATCTCAAATACAAATGCAAAGAATAGATGGGTTTAAAGAAGCATTAAAAGGTTCAGCTAATGTTAAAATATTAAACTCACAACCAGGATATGATAGAGAAGAATCTCTTAATACTGTAGAAAACTTAATTCAATCTAATCCAAATGTAGATATAATATATGCAACAGCTGAAAATAGTGTATTAGGAGCTAAAGCTGCACTTGAATCTGCAAAAAATAAGGATGTTAAGATTGTAGGATTTGATTTAACTGATGAAGCAGCAACTGGAATAACAGATGGAACTGTTCTTGCTATGATTCAGCAACAACCTAAAGAAATGGGTCGTTTAGCAGTAGAAGCAGTAGTAAAGGCTATAAAAGGTGAAAAGGTAGAGAAAAATATACCAGTGCCAGCTTTACTTTATGATAAAGAAAATATAAAAGACTTTAAGAATTAATAAAAAATAAGATTATTTAAAAGAAATCCTATCTAAAAAGGAGTGTCATTATGAGTAATATAATTCTAAAGTTAAGTAATATTGCTAAGGAATTTCCTGGGGTTAGGGCGTTAGATAATGTTAATTTTGAGTTATTTCATGGCGAAGTTCATGCACTACTGGGTGAAAATGGTGCTGGTAAATCAACAATGATAAAGATTTTAACTGGTGCACATGCAAAGACTTCTGGTAAATTTATTTTTGAAGGAAAAGAGATAGAAAATATATCACCAGACATTTCTAAAAAAATAGGTATAAATGCCATATATCAAGAATTAACAGTATTTGATGAATTGACAGTAGCACAAAATATTTTTATGGGAAAAGAAATAAATGGCAAGGTCTTAACTAATGATAAAAAAATGAATGAAGAATCTAAAAAGATTTTTGACAATATGGGAATAGATATAAATCCAAGTAGCTTAGTCAAAGAACTTAGTATAGCTCAAAAGCAAATGGTTGAAATCGCAAGAGTTTTATCATCGGAAACTAAGGTCTTGATAATGGATGAGCCAACTTCTTCAATAAGTAAAAAAGAAACTGAGATACTTTTTAGACTTATAAATGATTTAAAGAGTAGTGGAGTTAGTATAATATATATTTCTCATAGAATGGAAGAACTTTTTGAGATTTGTGACAGAATAACTATAATGCGAGATGGGAAAACGATTTCGACTCTGAATACCAAAGAAGTATCATCTGAGGAAGAATTAGTTAATTTAATGATAGATAGAAAATTAGACCAATTTTTCCCTAAAAGAAAAGTAGAAATCAAAGAAGAAATTATGAGGGTAGAAAATCTAACTAAAAACAATGTTTTTGATAATATCAGTTTTAATATAAGAAAAGGCGAAATTTTAGGGATAGGTGGATTAGTTGGAAGCAAGAGAAGTGAAATCGTAGAAGCTATATTTGGACTTAGAACATATAATTCTGGGAAAATATATTTAAATAATAAGGAAATTAAATTCAAAACACCATCAGATGCAATTGAAAATGGTTTAGGGTTGATAACAGAAGATAGAAAAGGTACCGGATTATTTTTACAGATGAGTGTCAAAGAAAATACAACTATGGCGGGATTAAAGAAAATATCTAAATTTAAATCAGTTATAGATAGAAAAAAAGAAAAAGAAGTTTTAGAAAAATACATAGAAGCTTTAAAAATAAAGACTCCACATATGAATCAGGTTATACAGAGCTTAAGTGGTGGTAACCAACAAAAGGCTATAATAGCTAGATGGCTTTTATTACAACCAGATATATTAATTATGGATGAACCAACTAGAGGTATAGATGTAAA
This sequence comes from Clostridioides sp. ZZV15-6598, assembly GCF_020657705.1. Taxonomy (NCBI): domain Bacteria; kingdom Bacillati; phylum Bacillota; class Clostridia; order Peptostreptococcales; family Peptostreptococcaceae; genus Clostridioides; species Clostridioides sp. ZZV15-6598. Next base: position 7,818 of record NZ_JAGWCS010000114.1, read on the forward strand.
TGCTAAAGCAGAGATATACAATCTAATGGGTGACTTGGTAGAGGATGGCGTAAGCATAATAATGATATCTTCAGAGATACCAGAATTAATATCAATGAGTGACAGAATAATGGTTATGAGAGAGGGACATATAAGTGGCTTTTTAGAAGGTGAAGAAATGGTTGAAAATAATGTATTAAAATTGGCTTTTGGAGGTAAAATTAATGAGTTCAATAACTAAGCATAAAGAAAATACTTCATCTCCATTATTATCAAAATTAACAAGTGTATTTAAAGACCAGGGGAGTGCAGCTATAGGACTTGTAATAATTTTTATAATAATGAGTGTAGCTTCATCTAATTTTTTAACTTTAGATAATTTAATTAATGTTGGAAGACAAATATCAATAAATGCAATTCTTGCAGTAGGGATGACTTTTGTAATAATTACAGGAGGAATAGACTTAAGTGTAGGAGCAGTAATTGCTTTAGTAGGTACATTCTGGGCTACAACAGTAGTAAATTATAATGCACCTGTATGGGTAGGTATGTTACTTGCATTAGCAATTGGGACAATACTAGGTGTTATAAAAGGTGCAATTATTTCAACACAAAAACTACCACCATTTATCGTAACTTTAGCTATGTTGACGATAATAAGTGGAGCAAGCTTTGTGTTTACAGGAGGTAGACCTATATCAGTAAACACAGATGCATTTAAGATGCTTGGTAGAGGATATGTTGGACCAATACCAATACCAGTTATAATTATGATTATAGTTGTAATAGCAGGACATTTTCTCTTAAAAAGAACTGATTTTGGACGCCATGTACATGCTGTAGGTGGAAATGAAGAAGCAGCTAGACTATGTGGAGTAAAAGTAAATAAAGTTATAGTTAAAGTGTATGCCTTAGCTGGATTATTAACAGCTTTAGCTGGAATAATATTATCTTCACGTTTAGCATCAGGTTCACCAACTGTTGGAGATGGAGCAGAATTGGATGCTATAGCAGCAGTTGTGCTTGGAGGTACTAATATGATGGGTGGTTCTGGTTCTATAGTAGGGACATGTATAGGTGTTGGAATAATAGGAATATTGGGAAATGGATTAAACCTATTGAGTGTATCTTCATATAATCAGATGATTATAAAAGGTTTGGTAATGTTATTTGCTATATGGATAAATAACATAAAACTAAAAAAATCAGCTAAAGCAAAATAATAAATCTTGGGAGGAAACATGAAAAAAATTCTCTTAGATACATTAAATAGCAACAAGCAAGAATATATAGACTATTTAAAAGAACTTGTAAGTATCAAAACCGAAGATGTAGGTCATGGAATACTAGGTGGATTTGAAAAGGAAGGTCAAGAATATATTGAAAAACTTGCAAATTCCATAGGGTTTAGTGTAAATAGACAAGAAATGAGCGAAGATTTAATTAAAAAGGCAAAAGAAATACATAAAGAAGGTAATCTCGGTCACAATTATGATGATAGATATAATTTAATATGTAAGTACAGTGATAATTTGCCTGGTAAGACGATAGTTTTTAATGGTCATGTAGATACTATGCCACCAGGAGATATAAATAAGTGGAGATATAATCCATATTGTGCTACAGAAGATAAAGGGAAGCTTTATGGACTTGGAACTGCAGATATGAAATCTGGTCTAATAGCCTCAATATTAGCTGTAAAACTTATAAAAGATAGTGGCTTAAATATACCTGGCAATATAAAGGTAATGTCAGTGGTAGATGAAGAAGGCGGAGGAAATGGAACTATAAATGCAGTTATGAATGGAATTGATGGAGATTACTGTGTAATTTGTGAACCATCAGAAAAGGACATAATAATTGCACATATGGGATTTGTATTCTTTGAGGTTGAAGTTAAAGGTGTATCTCTCCACTGTGGAAGCAAGTGGGAAGGTGTAAACGCTATAGAAAAGGCGATGTTATTACTCCAAGATATAAAAGAGTTAGAACATAATTGGCTTATGAGATATAAACATGCTTTATTACCTCCACCTACAATAAATCTAGGTGTAATAAATGGTGGAACAGCAGGTTCTACTGTACCAGATAAGTGTGTATTTAATTTATGTGTACATTTCTTGCCAAATACAATGAGTTATGAGCAAGTTGTGGACGATATAACCAAGGTTATAATGACAAGAGCTGATGGAGATTTGTGGCTTAAAGATAATAAACCAGAGATAAACATATATCAATCAGGATTAGGTTTTGAGATGGACAAGCAATCTGAATTTATAGTTAATACTCAAAAGATATTAGAAGAAACCTTAGAAAGAAAGTTAAATATAAAAGGATCAACGGCTGGGAATGATGCAAGACTGATGAAAAACTTAGCTAAAATTCCAACGTTGATATTAGGACCAGGTTCAATAGAACAATGTCATTCAATAGATGAGTATGTTGAAATTCAAGAGTATTTAGACAGTATACTTATGTATGCCAGTCTAATATTAAATTTATAAAAGTAGGAGGAATATATAGATGAAAAAAGTATTAATAGTAGGGGAATCATGGGTAAAAAATATAACTCATATAAAGGGATTTGATACATTTGTTACAACGCATTATGAAGAAGCAGTAAAATGGTTAAAAGAAGCAGTAGAGTCTGGAGGATATGAAGCAGTTCATATGCCTGCACATGTAGCAGCAGACAGCTTCCCATATAAATTAGAAGAGTTAAATGAGTATGATTGTATAATATTATCTGATATAGGTTCTAATACATTCTTATTATCTAATAGTACATTTATAGATTGTAATAGTAATCCAGATAGACTTGAATTAATTAAAGAGTATGTAAATAAAGGTGGAGCATTAATCATGGTAGGTGGATATATGTCATTTACAGGTATAGATGCAAAAGCTAGATTTGGAGAAACTGCCATCAAAGATGTATTGCCAATAACAATGATAGATAAAGATGATAGAGTTGAAAAACCAGCAGGAATAACTCCAGTTGTTGTTGATTCTGAACATCCAGTTTTAAAGGATATACCAAAGGAATGGCCACAGTTTTTAGGATATAATAAAACAGTAGCTAAACATAATTGTCCTGTACTAGCGACTATTGGAGGAGACCCATTTGTAGCTGTTGGTGAATTTGGAAAAGGAAAATCTGCTATTTTTAGTTCTGATTGTGCACCTCATTGGGGTCCAAGAGAATTTACTGATTGGAAATATTATAATAAATTATGGGTTAATATGCTTGATTGGTTAACATGCTAAAAATTTTATAAATTTAAAAGACCTCTTACTTGATAAAGTATAATTTACAAGTCAAGAGGTTTTCTTATATAAAATGATTATGATGTGGAAGCTATTTTAAAAATAATTGTTTTATATAATTAAATAATATAATGATTAGTTTTATGGAGGAGAATATGGTTAATATAAATGATTCAAATAAAAAATTTATAATGGATTATATAGATAAAATACAAGAAGAATTAAGAGATATATCAGATAAAATATGGAACAATCCAGAACTTCAATATAAAGAGTATTATGCTTCAAACTTACAAAAAGAATATTTAAAAAAACATGATTTTAGTGTAGATGAATTAGATTATATGGATACAGCATTTATAGCTAGCTATGGAGAAGGTAAACCAGTTATAGCAGTTTTGGGAGAATATGATGCCCTAGATGGTTTGTCTCAAAAAGTATCCATTACAAAAGAACCTATTTCAGAGGGTGATGCAGGCCATGGGTGTGGACATAATTTACTTGGAACAGGTTCAATGGGAGCTGTAATTGCAATAAAGGAATTGATTAAATCAAAAAAGTTGAAAGGGACTATAAAATACTATGGATGTCCAGCAGAAGAAGATTTGTCAGGAAAAGTATTAATGATAAAAAAAGGTTTTTTTGATGGAATCGATTGTGCATTTAGTTGGCACCCATTTGATATAAATACTCCAATAAGAATTCCAACACTTGCTAATTATTCTGTAAAATTTAGATATAATGGGATTAGCGCCCATGCAGCACAAGCTCCTTATAATGGAAGAAGTTCACTTGATGCTGTTGAACTTATGAACATAGGTTGTAACTATTTAAGAGAGCATATATTTGATAGCTGTAGAGTTCATTATGTAACTACTAATGGTGGAAAAATGCCAAACATAGTTCCAGACTTTGCAGAAGTGTGGTATTACATAAGAGGAGTAAAAATGGAGCATGTAAGAGATGTATTTGATAGAATTGTTGATATAGCAAAAGGAGCAGGACTAATGACTGGTACTAGTATGGAATATAATATTATAAGTGGAGTATATGACTATATTCCAAATACAATATTAACAGATGCTTTATCAAGAAACATGAAATTGATAGGAGTACAAAAGTATGATGAAGATGACTACTATTTTGCAGAAAAATTAGCTGAAACAGTGTCTATAGACAAAAGAATTAGTGTTTCTAGTGTACTTAGTGGAAATAATGAGATTACTAAGATGAATCTACATGATGAAGTTACAGATGATACATTTGTTCATAATAACTGTATATCACTATCATTAGATATTGGAGATGTTAGTTATATAATACCAACAGCACAATGTTCTTGTTCAGTTTGGCCTATTGGTATTTCTGCTCATACATGGCAATCTTGTGCTAGTGCAGGCTCTGACATGGGATTTAAAGCGATGTTGTTAGCATCCAAATCTATAGCATGTTCAATAAATGATGTAATTCTTGATGAATCTATTGTAAATAAAGCAAAAAAGGAACTAAAAGATACTTTAGGCAGTTTTGAATATACTCCAATTATTTAAAAATTAATTTAATGTAAGTAAGATTGAATTGTATGAATTAGTATAAATATATAATTGAATATTTGTCATAAAATATTATTTATAATTTAATTAACTTTAGATTACTTTTTAAGTAGGTTGTTTAAAAATATGAAAGAATATCAAAAAAGAAAGATAGACTAATTAAAAAATATAATATAGTATTAAGAATAAGAT
>NZ_JAGWCS010000115.1:0-12844 GCF_020657705.1 Clostridioides sp. ZZV15-6598
GATATATATTTATAAAAAATAATTTTTATAAATATATATCTTATTAATATCAGTACTTATTCTATATAAAAACGCCATAAAAAATCTTTTGCTTCTTCTGCATAGTCGATATTTATGCGTTTACTAGTTTTTATATCCAATTCACCTTCACTAAATACCTTTTTTCCTTCATTATCATAATAAAAGTCACTTATATATAATTCTTCACCCATTATACTCTTACTATTTAAGCTTCTATCTATTTTTAAAGCCTTACAAAGTTTTCCTGGCCCATTAGTAATATTTTTTATTTGATACTTACTCAAATTATCATACAATTTATTATATCTATTTATAGATATCTCATCTAAAGAGGTTATTGGTTCGACACCTCTTATCAACACACACTCTGGTACATCTTCTATATTTGCTGATAGATTTAGACAATTGTACATACCATAAATTAAATAAACATATATATGTCCACCATCTAAATACAAAGGCTTAGTTCTCTCAGTTCTTTTATCACCATATACATGTGCACCTTTGTCATTTACACCCATGTACGCCTCTGTCTCTACTATCTTGGTAACAATTGTTTTGTTTTCATATTTTCTTATTAAATATTTACCTAATATAGATTTAGCTAAATCAATTCCATTTTTCCTAAAAAAATCCTTTTCCAAAATTTCACCTCATAAAGTTTATTTATAGTCAGTTAAATACAGCTAAAATCATAAGTAAAATTAGTCTGCTTTTAATTGTATATTAATATATAAAATAATGGATTTCAATATTTACTACTTATATATATCAAAAAATTCTATCTCAAATTTTTCAATATTATCATTGTAACTTGATTTATCATAGACTTCTTCAACTACTTCTTTAATTGGGAATATGATCTTTACCTCTGTTCCTTCTCCTAATTTACTATCTATATAAATTTCTCCATTTTGAATTTCAATTAACGATTTTGCAAGACACAATCCTATTCCACTGCCGAATTCGTTTGATATACCACTATTTTCAATTTGTTTAAATCGATTAAATATATCATTTAATTTTTCCTTTTCTATACCTATTCCAGTATCTTTTATAAGTATTTCTACATTTTCACCTTCTTTATATATTCCTACAAGTATTTCTCCACCTTCTAAAGTAAACTTTATAGCATTTGATAATATATTCAATATTATCCTTTCTATAGATTCTGGGTCAAGCCCTACTCTCATAGTTTCCTCATTTGTATCAAAAACTAAGTCGATTCCCTTAGATTTTGCATAACTGCTAATGGATGTAACTATTCTTTCTGTTATGTCGATAATATCAAAGTTAACCGCTTTAATTTTATATATTTCTGATTTAACTTGAGAAATATTTATTATATTATCTATTAATCTTAATAATCTAAACATGTTTTGTTTAGTTATTTTTATGTGTTCTCTTAATATATCTTGACAGTCAATTATCTTTTCTTTTTTGTAAAGATTCTCGATAAGCTGAACTGAACTATAGATATTATTTAAAGGGGTCTTGAGTTCATGAGATATATTAGCATAGAACTCCATCTTCATCTGGTCATACTGTCTTTGTTTTATTAATGCTTTTTTAAGTCTCTCAGACTCTCTTTGTACACTTAAATCTTTAATGATTCTTACTCTACTTCTCTTCTGTCCAAAGTATAAGGTTCTTGATATCATTTTTACTTCTTTAATATGATTATTTTCATTCACTATATGAATACTTTTTTCTCTTTCACCTATATTTAAATTGTTTATGTATTTTTTTACTAAGATATTTCTATATTTTTGTGTTGTTACTCCTAGTACATCACTTGATATTCCAAATAATTCTCTAAAGGCTCTATTTGTATAAAGTACTCTTGATGTACTTAAATCTTCAAGAAAAATAGCCTCTGGTATAGCATCTAATAATTTTTCATATATTATTTTTTGTTCATTTACTGTTCTAAGTATATTTATTTCTTTAGTTATATCTCTAAATGTAAGTAACTTAAATAATTTATTATCTGACCAATAATCTCCAACTCTAACTTCTTCAACATGCTCTTCACCATCTGAATCAGACATTACAAAGTTAACTATGCAATTTGCTGTATCATTATAACTTACTATTTCAGCTTTCTTTTCTTTTGTTAGATTTAATCTTTTAAAATCTCTATTATCAAAGAAATCTATGTTAAAAGTTTCAAAATATTTTTCTAATGTCATATTAACTAGTTCTTTTGGTGTACATTTAAAACTCTTTTCATATTTTTTATTTATGCTTATTACTTTATTCTTCTTTATACCACCTTCTGCACTTCTTACAAGTATAGGAGATGGTATGTTTAATATTATATTTTCATAATCTTTATTTATAGCCCTTATCTCTTTATCCATTTTTATTTCATTTGTAATATTATTTAAGCTTATTAAATAATTACTTTCTTCTTCATTATTACTTAAACTTAACAAATATATGTTATTATTTAGCTCTACTTGTTTATCAATTATACTTATATCCTTATCAAACTTCTTTAGCTTTTCAGCTACATGCTCATCTTCTTTTATAAAATTTAATATGTGATAAAAGTTTTTCATGTCCTTTGAAAATTCATCTTTAAATGCATTATTTGTATAACTTATATTAAAATCATAATCTGTTATTATCCATACATTTGGTATAGTATCAAGTGCTTGTCTTAATAACTCTTTTCTTTCATCTATATAATTTTTTAATGTTTTCTGTATAGTCATATCCTTTTCTATTGCTAGATTTATCTTACTTAATTGTTCTGACTTTTTACTTAATTTCTTATTTATTGAATTTAATTCATAATATGGATATACTACTCTATTACTTAGACTGTATACATACACATAGTAAGTATGATTACATAACAATAAATATACTACTCCTATTAATCTATCTGTATCTACTATACTAATTTGACAAGTTGTTATAAAACCTATAATAGTTGCAAATAAAGCAAAGTATGATAAATTTTTTATTAAGCTATAATGTTCAGTTTCACTATTAATTTTGTTTAATACAAACAATAAATTAAACAAAGACATGACAATATTAATTACCATAATAATCATATTTAAATAAAAGTTATTAAAAATACTTCGTAGAAAATAATCTACTATTATAAAAGTACTGTTGAAAATCAACAAATGACGTATTCTCAGCTTTTTTATTTTAGAAATTGTTAAGTATATAAATGTAGACATATTAATTATACTTAAATTGAGTATCATAACTTGGAATTTTTGAATCTCTAATTCTGCTATGCCTAAAATCCCCACAAAAACTAATACAAGGCATCCTAATTTTAGTATGTTTATAAATTCATCTTTTTCAAAACTAGTTATATAAACTATAGAATATCCAAATATCCAAAGTAAAATTATCCTATACATATTTATGGAAACTGTATACAAATTTATATTCAAAAGTGCAATAATTAAAAATAACCCATTAGCCAATATATAGACCTTATTCTTCCTTAAAGTTCCTTTAGATTCCATATTCCCCACCACTTCTTCATTTTTATATAGTTTTATCTATAAATATGTTACCACAATTCTCCCAAAAAATTTGTCACTTTCTAGTTATAAAAAAAAATGAGTAAAGTTTTTAAAATTTTACTCATTTTATAGATTTTGTATATTTAATTTAAAAAGCTGGAACGATACTTCCTTTATATTCATCTTGTATAAACTTTTTAACTTCTTTACTATTCATAGCTTCTGATAAAGCTTTAATCTTATCGCTGTCTTTATTATCTTCTCTACAAGCAATTATATTTACATATGGAGAATCACTTGATTCTATTACTATTGCATCTTTAGTAGGATTTAAATTAGCTGTTAAAGCATAATTAGAATTTATTACTGCTCCATCAACATCTTTTAATACTGTTGGCAATTGTTCTGCATTCATTTCTTTTATTTGTATATTTTTTGGATTTTTAGTTATATCTTTTTTAGTTATAAGTTCGCCATCTTTTACTTCTATTAATTTATGTTTTGCTAATAATTTAAGTGCTCTAGCTCCATTAGTTGCATCATTTGGTACAGCTATAACTGCTCCATCTTTTACTTCATCTAATGATTTAACTTTTTCTGAATAGAATCCCATTGGCTCTATATGCACTTTAGATGTATAAGTAAGTTTATATTCCTTTTCCTTAACAGTCTCCTCTAAAAATGGGATATGTTGAAAGAAGTTAGCATCTAAAGAACCTTCATCTAAAGCTGTATTTGGAAGCACATAATCATCAAATATCTTTACTTCTAAATCATATCCTTTTTCTTTTAATAAAGGCTTTGCAACTTCTAATATTTTTGCATGTGGATTTGATGATGCCCCTACTAATATTTTTTTATCCTCTTTGTTTGAACATCCTACTGCTGATATTGCTATTGCTGACACTAATGCTACTGATAATAATTTTTTTAATTTCATTTTTTACTCCCCCTTTAAAAATGTTTTATTAATTAAGTTATTTTAGTTTCTTATAAGCTAGATTTCCTAAACCTTGTATTATTTGAACTAGTATTACAAGTGCTATTACTGTATAAACCATTACTGCTGTATCAAATCTTTGGTATCCATAAATAAGTGCTATATTACCTAGTCCTCCAGCTCCTACTGCACCTGCCATAGCTGTATAACCAAGTATAGAAATTACTGATAATGTAATCCCAGATACTATTGAAGGCATTGCTTCTTTTATCATAACTTTAAATACTATTTGTTTTTTTGTAGCCCCAAAAGATTTGGCAGCCTCTATCAATCCCTTATCAACTTCATTTAATGAACTTTCTATAATTCTAGCGATGAATGGTGCTGCACCAATAGTTATTGGCACTATTGCAGCAGTCTCTCCTATACTTGTTCCAACAATTAATCTTGTTATTGGAATCATTGCAACTATAAGTATCATAAATGGGAAACTTCTAAATATATTTACTATAAATCCTAGTGCACTATTAATCGTGCTATTTGGTTTTAATCCATCTGGTTTTGTAACTACTAATATAATTGCTAGTATAAATCCTAATATGGTTGCTACTACAGTTGGTACTATGACCATATATAAAGTTTGTAATAATGCATTTGGAAATAGTGTTGTTAAAAAATCAATTAGACTATTCATTTATCATTTCCTCCCATCTTATGTCCTTATCTGTAAGATATTGTTTTACTTTCTCTCCACTTTTATCTGAAACATTTATAATAAGTGAACCTAAAATATCTTCTTTAAATTGTTCTAATTTCCCAAATATTATAGATACATCTATGTTTAACTCTCTTGCCATTGTTGTGATGATAGCATCATTAGAAATGTCTTTAGGGAATAGTATTTTTATATTTGTTCCTTTTGGTAAAATTATACTTTCTTCACCTATTAATTTTCTAAGTCCTTTAGTATTTCTCAAGAAAATTTCTTCTGTATCTCCTACTTCTAATACTTCTCCATTTTCCATTATTGCCACTCTTCCACAAATTTGTTTTATAACTTCCATTTGGTGAGTTACCACTATTATTGTTATTCCTAGGTTTTTATTTATATCTTCAAGTAATGAAAGAATTGATTTTGTAGTATTTGGGTCTAATGCTGAAGTAGCTTCATCACAAAGAAGTACTTGTGGATTTAGTGCTAAAGCCCTAGCAATTGCAACTCTTTGTTTTTGACCACCACTTAAGTTTCTTGGTTTATCATTTTTCTTTTCAGATATCCCAACCACTTCTAATAACTCTAAAACTCTTTTTTTAATTTCTGCCTTTGTATATCCAAAACACTCTAAAGGTAATGCTACATTATCAAACACTGTTTTTCTTTCAAGTAGTGAAAAGTGTTGAAAAATCATTCCTAACTCTTTTCTTAAATCTCTCATTTGCTTTTCATTTAATGACTTTACTTCCTTATCAGATACAAGCACACTACCTTCTTGATACTCTTCTAGCCCATTTATACATCTAAGTAGTGTTGATTTTCCAGCACCACTATGACCTATTATTCCAAAAATTTCTCCAGATTCTATCTCAATACTTACATCTTTAAGTACTTGAATCTTTCCATAATACTTATTAACATTTTTTATGCTAACCATAAAATTTCCTCCCCACATATTCTGCTCAATTTGTATGTTTATTTTTATTTATGTATTTTAAATTTGTATCTAACAAAATAAAAGCCTGAGTATAAACTCAGGCTTAGAAAGCTATTTATACTCATCTATCAACTATATTAGTTGCAGGATTTAGCACCAATGTATATAAAATATACTGGTTGCCGGGTTTCAAAGGGCCAGTCCCTCCACCACTCTTGATAAGACGTTATTTAATTTAATTTAATTCGATTATCATTTCTTGCTATGTTATATATGATATATTTATTAATAATATTTGTCAATAAATTTATTTAAAATTTTTATTTTTTATTATTACTAATAAAAAACAAATAGCTTTATTCTATTGATTTTCTAGACCATAACTCTTTACATTTTCAATGGTTATATAACATCATATAACTATTAAGCTATCTATTTGATTTCGCCTATAAAATAAAGCCAGAAAGCTAATATGTTTTTTATAAAACTTTATTTTAACATAAATAGAATGACTTAAAGATAATTCTATGATAAAATTCTACCAGTTAAAAATAAAAATTATGGAGAATAATAAATGAAAAAATTTACAGAATATATTGGTTCTCAGTTTGGAAATCCTAGAGGTATTATTGGCAAATGTTGCTGTTTGATAATGAATACAATAAACCAGAAAATGTATAAAAGTTTAATATCATGTATTCGTCTTAATGAACAATCTAGACTACTCGATATTGGATATGGAAATGGATATTTGATTCAACAAATTTATAAAAAATATTCCACAGACATATGTGGCATAGATATTTCAAAAGATATGAAAGAACTTGCCACAAAACAAAATCTCAAAGGTATTGAAGATGGCAAAATTCAACTTTCAATAGGAAATTGTTGTAATTTGGAATACAAAGATAATTCTTTTGATATAGTGACCTCTATAAATACAATTTATTTTTGGGATGATACAACAAAGGGATTGTCAGAAATATTTCGAGTTTTAAAACCAGAAGGCATTTTTTATAATGTAGTTTACTCAAAAGAATGGTTACAAAAACTATCATACACTAAAGAATTTCAACTTTTTGATAAGGAAAATTTAATTTTATTAGGTGAAAAAGTAGGATTTTCAGAAATAACAATTGAAGACATTGTAAATGGTAAAAGCTACTTGGTACAATATAGAAAAAATGATTTTACAGAATAATCTATTTTTTATATTTAATTAAATAATCACAACATAGGCATATATCATAATACTGATATATGCCCTTTTAAATTAGATAAATAAAAAAAGTATATGCCAAAACTCAGATTAACCAAATAGCCAAAGCAGTAGAAGTTTCTGTAGGTACAATTTATCTTAACTTTGCAGGTAAAAAGGAAATTATGGACTTTATTCTCAAATGTACAATAGAACCTGATTTCTTATATAACTGCATTTATTGCACAAGGTACTGTTCGTCAGTTGGAGCATATTGAACTATCTACTACACTAATAATCGGAATTTTTATCTTGGTGGGCTATGGACATTCACTATACTTCTTTTCAAACACAAGATATTTCAGCTGATTTAGCAAAACAGATTTGTATGGATAACATTATAACTGCATACAAAAAATAAAATTGGCAATCATCCTACTGCAACAATTAATGTTGAAACTAATAATGGAAATATTAAGGTAACAAGGTTATATAGAAAAACACGAAGCCCAAGAAAGAGAATATCTTTAGGGCTTCGATATGTTTTTAAATTTTTTAGTATTAAATTAGTTATTTATTCTATTATTTTTTATTATTTCCTGTTATTCCTAGTCTATCATTCATGTCTTTTATCATTTTTCTAAAACCACTACCTATATCATTTCCAACATCTTCTGTTCCATGAACTAATTTCATAAAGTCATTTTGACCTTTTTTCATATCTTCATCAGATACTTTATCTAATTTTGCTAATCTAGCATCTATATCCTTTACTAATCTTTCACCTTCAGTTATTAATTCATCATTCATTTTCTTTAATTCAGCATCTTCTGTTTTACCATCTTTTTTAAGAGAAGTTACAAATGATTGTATTTTATCTCTACTATCTTTGTATGCAGCTTTTACTTCACTTAAATATTTTTCGTTCCCTGGATATTCTTTATCCTTAAACTGATTATTTATACTTTCTGGAGTATCATAAATAGAATATCTATTTAAACCTGCTATATAATCATTATAGCTTGTTGAATAATAATTCATATAACCTTCATTGTTGTTTACTGATTCATTTGGATTTTTCCCTGCATTTTCATTTGGTTGTTCAGTTTTTTTAGTACATGCTGTCATACCTATAGCTAATACTAACGCTAGTCCTACAAATAAAGTTCTTTTTAATTTCATTTTTATTACCCTCCTAGATGTTTTGTATTACAAAAAATTTTAATAAATTTCTTTCTCAACTTAGTATTTCTATATTTTTATTTTTTATTTACTAAAATTAAACAATTTATAATTTATTTTTTGGGAAATTATAATAGATAAGTAATTTAATAAAAAAATATAATTTTATTATTGATATTGATTATCATTCATAGTATAATTTAATTAATTGATATTAATTTTCATTTGAAGGAGGTTATCTTTTATGCATTGTTGCAATTCACAATTTTGTTGTAAAAATAAAATTGAATCATCATATATAAAATGGCTTTTGGAAGTTTTAGGTCCAGTTTTTTTAGGCTCTAAACCTGCTGAAATAATAAATATTTCATTTACTGACGTAAATAGAGAGGAAAAAATTAGTGATATTTACAAATATTTATATAAGTGTAAAAAGATAGATTTTATAGTTATTGATAAAGAAAAAAAAGGATTAAAAATATTATTTGTAAATAAAACTGCATTGTCAGAAAGATTAAAATGTAAAAAAACAGTAAATTTTCTAAAGTTTTTAGGATACAAACAAAATACTAACGTAAATGTTTATTTAGAGCATCTAGTTGAAAAGCTTAAGACTGACGCTTTTCCTGATGAAATAGGTATTTTTTTAGGATATCCCCTTAAAGATGTAATTGGATTTATGGGATATAGTAACTGCGAAGTTTCTATGATTAAATATTGGAAAGTTTATGGTGATCCAAAACAATCAGAAGACACATATTCTAAGTTTTTGCTTCATCGTAAAAAAATGAGAAAATTACTTGACTACATAAGCGTAGATAAAATAGTAAGCTGTTTCTAATTAGATTTTATTATATAAAATAATCAAAAACAAAAATACATCCTTTTATCATGTTATTTTCACAATAAATAAGGATGTATTTTCTATTTTTAATATGCTAATTTTCTTAATATACTAATTTTGATTATATAGCATATCTTTAATATTTATTTTCTTTTCTTGCATTCCATTAGACATCAAGAATTCTTGTGTATCTTCTAACTCTTTTATATCCTTATCTGTTATCTTAGAACTAAAATCATACCAAGAATACATTTCCTTTGTTTCATCTAAAGTCAAACCAACTTCTTTTGATACATCTTCCATTACCTTATCTTTATTTTCATCCATATATTTTAAAGTTTCTTCATGAACTTTCATAAATCTTTTTACTAATTCAGGATATTTTTGAGCAAAATCGTCACTTACTGCAGTAACTATTATTCCACTAACTAGACCTTCTCCATTTACTATCATTTTGCTACCTGCATTTATTGTTTTTAGAGCTACTGGACCTGCAAGCATCGCAACATCAGCACTTTTACTTTCTAGTGCAGAAGCAGCACTAGGAATATCCATGTTTACATATTCAACATCATCTATAGTATAGCCTTCCTTAGCAAGTGCAGCAATTAATAATTGATGAAGTATAGTGCCTTTTGGACCTACAATTTTCTTACCTTTTAAATCTTTTATAGATTTGATATTTTCATTGTTAGTTATAAGCATATATCCTTTTGGTGATCTACTATATATATTTGTAATTTTAAGCCCAACTCCATTAGAAGCAGCTATTATAGCAGATGTTCCACCTAATGCATGTAAAAAGTCTAATTCTCCAGCAGCTAGTGCCTGAGTTTGTTCTGGACCTGTTGTTAGTTCATGAAAATTAACTTTTATATTATCCTTTTTAAATTCCTTACCAAATGAATCATCTTTCTTTTCCAGTATGCTTGGAACATTAAGTGGAGACTTCACATAAGTTAAATTTATTTCCTTAGGTAAACTAGTCTCTTTTTTTGTAGGAACATCTTTATTACCCTCTTCTTTTGTTGAACATCCAACAGTACCAACCAATACCATCACTAAAGATGTCATTATTGCTAAAATTTTTTTGTTTCTTTTAATCACTTAAAACTCCCCCAATTCCCTTAATATTTCTTTTTTTAAGCTTATATAATAGCTTTTAGTTAAATCTCTATTATATTCATCTTCGACACTAAATTGTTTAATCCCTTTATTTTTACTAAAAACAATTATTTTCTTTGCTATTTCCATGGCTTCTTCAATATTATGAGTTACAAATACTACCCCTTTTTTAGTATTTTTATGGATATTTACTACTTCTTTTTGCATTTTTCTTCTTGTAAAATAATCTAATGCCGCAAATGGTTCATCCATCAATAGAATATCTGGGTTAAAAGAAAGAGCTCTTGCAATACTTACCCTATGAGCCATTCCTCCTGACAACTCATTTGGATATGAGTTTTTAAACTTTTCAAGTTTCATCATCTTTAAATATTTATCTAAATCAACTTTATTTCTATTATTTTTTTCAGTATGTAAAAGTATATTTTCACTTACATTTAGCCATGGCATTAGTCTACTTTCTTGAAAAACAACCCCTACTTTTGGGATATACTTTTTATCATTATTAAAAAAATATACATTTCCACTAGTGGCATTTTCAAGCCCTGCTAAAATTCTAAGTAAAGTTGTCTTGCCGCAACCGCTTTCCCCTAATATAACCGTTATTTCTTCGCTAGATATACTCAATGATACATCATCAAGCACTAAATGTTCTTTATTATCAACTAAATACTTTTTATGTATGTTCTCTAATAAAAATCCATTTCTAACCATTTAAATCAACCTGCTTCCCTTTGCTAAATTTTGCTATTGCCATTGAAAATAGATAATCTGAAAGTATACCTAAAAAACCAATAACAAAAATTCCAACCAGTACAATATCAGTTCTTGACATATCCTTTCCATCAGAAATTAAATATCCTAGACCTGAAGAAGCCGCAATAAGTTCTGCACCAATTATAGCTCTAAAACTATATCCAAGACCTAAACTAAGTCCAACAACAATATCTAACATAGAATTAGGAATTATTATTTTGCAAAAAATTCTTTTCTTAGATAAATTAAAAGACTTGCCTACTTCGATTAATTTACTGTCACAATTTTTTATTCCTTTTAATGTATTTAAAAATATTGGAAAAAAAGATGCTAAAACTATAATTATAATTTTAGACTCTTCACCTATACCAAACCATAAAATCAGCATAGGTATTAAGGCTAGTGGAGGTGTACTTCTCATAAATTCAAATAGTGGCTTGAAATACTCATACATTTTTTTATTTACACCAAACACGATTCCAAGTGGTATTGCTATCAATGAACTTATTAAAAAACCTATAAATATCCTCTTAACACTAGCATAAACATTTAAAAAAATAGAACCATCATTTATCATTTTTATAAAGGTTTCCAAAACTCTTTCAGGTGGAGGCAAAATATAGCTACTCCATATCCCTAAAACACATACAATTTTCCATAAAATTAAGATTAGTAAGAAAATGTAATATCCTTTAAACTTTCTATGAATTCTCTCCAGCATCTATAACTCCTTTTTAATATACCTACCCCTGCTACCCTTTTTATTCTTTAAATATATTTTAAATCAAAATTAAAATGCACTATAAAAATTAATCTATACCAATCCTTACTCCACCTGACCTCATTCTGTCAGAAGGTGTTGCATCTGTATTCAAACTAGACAATCTCTCAGATGGTTGTATAATAACTATTTGACCAGGTTCAACAAACTCCATATGATAAGATTCCCCTGAAGTCTGACCAACAAAAGTTTTCCATGATAGTTTTGCTACTTTAGGATATGGTTCCCTTCCAGTCCATGCTACTAACGCATCTGGGTCAACACAGCAAGGCCCTTCAAGTATTAGAGGGTTTCCATCTGTTATTATAGCAATATCTTGATTTTGGCTTGTTTTATTTATTAAATGTGTAGTAAAAAGTCCTTTTTGAGATATTACTCCTGAACCAATTAATTTTACACTATAATCTAGTTGTTCTGAAAATGCTAATAAATTTTCACTCTCAACACAAATCGAGTCCCCTGGGTCAATTGATATTACATCTACATGATAAGCATTTTGTGCTAGGTAAATTTCACCTTCACCCTCAACAACCATTATTGGCATTTGTTCTCCTGTCAATGACCTTTGAACATGTCCTAGTAATGCTCTACCTAAACCACCACCATTATTTGGACCTAATATTAATTTTTCAAAATTAAAATTTCCTTTAAATGCTACCATAGCACCTTTTTTAGCAAAAAATTTACCACTTCCTCTTGCTATACACATAAGTTCATTTGTTACATCAAATTTAAACATAATAAACATTTATATTGCTGACGTATAAACTCTATAAATTTATATAAATACTTTATATTTTTTATATTTTTATTTCCTTTTTCATCCTGCCCTATTTTGAAAAATATCT
>NZ_JAGWCS010000116.1:0-12766 GCF_020657705.1 Clostridioides sp. ZZV15-6598
ATATAAAAAGTATAATAATGATTATAGATAAAAATTTTAATGAGGCTGAGTTTATGCTAAAAAAAGCTTATTCTTTGGATATGTCAAATGAAGATACTTTATATAATATAAAATATCTTCATGAGTTGAGATATAATATGAAATAAATTTAATTTGAGAGGATAGTAATAAATATGAATGGATATATAAATTTGGATAATTCGATTGATTTTGTGGAAAAATATCAAATTAAAAATCAAGATGTACAAAATTTCACAAGTATAATTATATTAACTTATAATCAGCTAGAGTATACTAAACTGTGTATAGCAAGTATAAAAAAGTTCACATATGAAAATTCATATGAGATTATTGTTGTTGATAATAATTCAACAGATGGAACTGTGGAGTGGTTAAAAGAACAAAATGACTTAAAAATAATATTTAACAATGAGAATCAAGGTTTTCCAAAAGGATGTAATCAAGGAATTGAAATATCTAGTGGTAAAAATATAGTTCTCTTAAATAACGATGTTATAGTAACTCCAAACTGGCTTTATAATATGGATAAAGCATTATGGAGTAATAAAGATATAGGAGCAGTTGGAGCAATTACTAACAATTGTTCATATTATCAAGAAATAAAAGTGGACTACAATTCTATAGAAGAATTAATTGAATTTTCAAATAAAATTAACCAAAGTAATGAGAATTATTGGGAGTATAGAATTAAACTCGTTGGATTTTGCATGGTTATAAAAAAAGAAGTATTGGATAAGGTGGGTCTATTAGATGAAATTTTTTCTCCAGGTAATTTTGAAGATGATGATATATGCTTTAGAATGATACAAAATGGATATAAATTATTTTTGTGTAAAGACACTTTTATTCATCACTTTGGAAGTATTTCATTTAGAGAAGATATATGGAGATATAACGAGATATTAAAGAGCAATAGATTGAAATTTATGGAAAAATGGAAATTTAGTGTTGAATATAGCAATAATATTAGATTCGATCTAATTGATATGATAGAAGAACAAAAAGATAAAGAACTACACATACTAGAAGTAGGTTGTGGAACAGGCGCAACGCTTTTAGAGATAAAAAATCAATATAGAAATGCAAAAGTATATGGTATAGAGCTGTGTGAAAGTCCTGCTAAAATAGCACAAAATATAGCTAATGTGCTAATTGGTAATATAGAAACAACAAAAATTTCGTATGAGAAAAAGTATTTTGATTATATAATTCTAGGAGATGTATTAGAACATTTAAATAACCCATGGGATGTGTTACATTCCTTTAGAGATTATATAAAAAAAGATGGGAGTATAATTGCAAGTATCCCTAATATAATGCATGTAAGCGTGTTAAGAGAATTAATTTGTGGAAATTTCACATATGCTGAATGGGGAATTTTAGATAAAACACATTTAAGATTTTTTACATTAAGTGAAATTCAAAAACTATTTTCTGGAAACAATTATGATATAAATAGTGTATCTGCATCTATAGTTGGATTAACAGGGGAAGATGAAAAACTTATTGATTGTCTGTGCTCAATGTCAGGTGAAAATATGAGAGATCAGTATCAAGCGTATCAGTATAAAATAAAAGCAACATATGCTGTGGATCTAAATAGAGTTTATGAAGATAGTGATTTGATAGATTTAAAATACAGGCTGATAAGAATTGACAACGAGATAGATATAGAAAGTAGTTTAGAGTTTATATTTAACATAGAAAGTAAATATGGCGACGAATTTATTGATTATGCAAGGTTCTTGATTGATGCTAATGTAATAAATAAGAGTAGGGTTTTAAATAGAATTGGTGTAGAAGCTTATAATATAGGTTTATATGAATTATGTGTATCTATATTTATGTTGTCACTTGAATTTGATAGAAATGATGTTGACACAATCTACAATATTATTTCAATTTTTAACATTATGGGTGAAAATGAAATAGCAATGGATATACTAGAGAACAGTAATGAATTAGTTAAGGGAAATAGTGACATTCAAGAACTGATGTTTTCATTTCAATAGAAGGATTATATAAGAAAACATTTAATACAAAAGGAGATTTGTGATAATGAATTATAATATGAGCTTGGATAATAATATGATAAATATTATAAGTGAATATGAATATAATAATGACAAAGTAAATACGAATTTTACAAGTATCATAATTTCAGTTCATAATCATATAGAATATACAAAACTATGTATTGAAAGCATAAGGAAATTCACATCTATAGGAACTTTTGAAATAATAGTTATTGATAATGCATCAACTGATGGTACAATCAAATGGTTAAAATCGCAAAATGATTTGAAAATAATACAAAACAAAGATTATCCTACAGAAATGTTTACAGGGTATATTAGGGGAATAGAAGCTTCTAAAGGAGAAAGCATATTATTTTTGGAGAATAAAATTGTAGCCACACCGAATTGGTTAGATAATTTAAGCAAAGCTTTATATAGTGACAACAATATAGGTATAGTGTGTGCAGTATCAAATGAAGATTCTATATGTAAAAACATGAATTTAAAATATGACAATATATTAGATATGTTAGATTTTTCTAAATGTTTTAATGTGTCTAATAGTAAACTATGGGATTATAAATTTAGTTTATCTACTAGTTGTTTTTTAATTAAAAAAGAGGTATTGAATCAGATAGGAGACTTAGATAAATTATTTACTTTGGAGCATTATATATTTCAGGATGTATTTCTGAGAGTAATAGATAAAGGATATAATCTACTTATGTGTAAAGATACATTTGTTCATTGTTTTAATAAAATACTTCACGATAGAGATGATGAGTTAAAATATATTAAAGAGATAAATAATGAAAAATTAAATTCAAAATGGAATTTTTATATGAAGAACAGTTCTAAAAATTATTCGGAAATTATGCAGATGATTAAATCACGAAAGAAGGAGTCTATAAATGTATTAGAAATTGGATATGGTTTAGGAGAGGCTCTATTAGAGCTAAAAAATATCTATAGGAATGCTAATACTTATAGAACAAAAATTAATATAAATTCTGGAGAACTTGGAGAAATAGTATTTAATAATTTAATGCGAAACACAGAAGGAATCAATCTGAAAAGTATGTATGGATTCTTTGATTATATTATATTTCCAAATACATTAAACTGTTTAAGAAACCCATGGGATGTATTAAGAAATATATATGAATATCTAAAAGAGGATGGATATATACTAGTCAGTGTGCCAAATATAATGCATATAAGTGTTATTAAAAAACTTATAAATGGGTCATTTTCATATTCAGATTCTGAAGTTTTAGATAAATCATACTTAAGATTTTTTACATTTAAAGAGATACATAAATTATTTAAAGAAACAGGCTATGAAATAGTTGAGATATATTATAGTAAAACAGATATGGAAAGTGAAGAATTACAATTGATTGAAAATCTAAGTGGTTTGCTTACTAAAGATATTAAAGAGGAATACTTTGTAGATAAGTATTTCTTAAAAATAAGCAAAAAAAATAAAAAATGTTTAGAGAATGATATAAATAAGTATAAAATGTACATAGATTATATACATAATAAGAACTCTTTTTCATCAGAATATAGTAAAGATATAAGCTTAGATTATGAATTTAATAAAATAGATAGTAAACTCATAGCATACTATTTACCCCAATTTCACTTAGATGATAACAATAATGAATGGTGGGGTAGAGGAAGTACAGAATGGGATAATGTATCAAGAGCAATTCCACAATATATTGGACATTACCAGCCAAGATTACCTAAGGATCTTGGATTTTACAGTTTAGAATCTATAGATACATTTAAACGTCAAATACAATTGGCAAAAGGAAGTGGTATTTATGGATTTTCAATATACTATTATTTGAGTGGGGATGTAAAATTACTTAGAAAGCCATTAGATATCCTTTTAAATAATAAAGATTTGAAGATACCTTTTTGTTTATATTGGGCGAATGAAGACTGGACAAGAGGGTATAAAAGTGATAATAAGGAGATATTAGTAAAACAATTAGATACAAAAGAGGATTATAAAAATGCTATTTATGATATGAAAAGATACTTAGAGGATGATCGATATATTGAAATAAATAATAAAAAAGTTATAATGATATACAGGCCGTTAAATATTCCTGACCCTATTGAAGTAATTGGTTTTTGGAGGGAATACTGTAAATTAAATAACATTGGGGATATTTACGTAATTGCTACAAAAGAACCTTGGGGTAAAGATAGCTCCTATTATCATCAGTGTGGGTTTGATGCGGTTAACGAATTTAGCCCACATGGAAATATAAGTACTGATTTATCTAAATATAGCATTATAAACAAAGAAATTGATTTTATAAAAGATAATTATGAAGGTAGAGTTTTTGATTATAGAGAATATGTTGAAAAGAGAAACTATATAGACTATGAATGTAATAAAATCTATAAATGTGTTACACCAAGTTGGGATAACACCCCAAGGAAAGCTGAAAAGTCGTGGATATTTGAAGGTTCATCTCCAAAATATTACTACATGTGGCTTAAAGATATTATGACTATGAATAAAAAAAATAGAAACTTAGATGAAGATATAGTTTTTATAAATGCATGGAATGAATGGGGAGAAGGAGCTATACTAGAACCATGTTCTAAATATGGATATGCATATCTTAATTTAACACAAAAAGCTATCAAGGATGTTAGGAGAGAATTCTTTAAATATGAATAATAAGAAAATTTGTTTTATAACAGCAGTTAATAATACATTATCATATATAGAGTGTCTTTTCTATATAAGTAGACTAAAGAGACCTGAAGGGCTTGAAGTAGAAATAATATCTATAAGAGATGCATCATCTATTGCAAGTGCATATAATAATGCTCAGAGTAAATCTGATGCTACCTATAAAGTATATCTACATCAAGATGTTTTTATAATTAATGAAAATTTTATATATGATATTATAAGTATATTTGAAAGTAATAAATCAGTTGGAATGATTGGAGTTTGTGGTACAAAAAAATTATTTTGTGAAAATTATTGGCAAGTTGGAAAAGTATACGAGTCAAGTGTTACAGGAAAAATGTCATTATTAAGCTATGATGAAGTAGAGCAAGAATATGAAGAAGTGCTTGGTATTGATGGTCTAATAATGATAACTCAATATGATTTGAGATGGCGAGAAGATGTATTTGATGGATGGGATTTTTATGACTTATCTCAAAGTATAGAATTTATAAAAAATAAATATAAAGTTGTAATACCAAACCAAAAAAAACCGTGGTGTGTGCATGATTCTGGGTTATTATGTATCTCTGATGAATACTATAAATATAGAAAAATGTTTATTGATATTTATTCTGAGTTTATTGATACTGATAAAGTATAATAGTTTTTTAATATAAAAGCTATTTAAACTAAGATATGTGGGTTAATTATTCCATTCCCGATAAAATATTTAAACTAATAGATTAAATTTTATTGAGAATGGAATAACTGTTTTTGTTCAAATTTTATAAGATTACATTCAAAAATAAACACTATATCATACATTGAAAATTAAATTATAAAATAAAATAGAAGAATATACACAAAAATATATTTAAAAAATTTGTTATTTATTGTATACTTAAGTTAAAACTAAATTGGCAAAACTAGAGAAATTTAGTGACGCAAAGCTATAGGGGCTAAGGTTTGTATATAAACTATGTCAGCCAGTTGCCAAAAAGAGTCCTAAGTATACTATACTGTATACGTAGGATTAGTCGAATTGACTGCCTTTTTGGCGGTCATTTTGTTATGAAAAAATTACTTTATTACAGTAAAAAATATATATAATAACAAATTTTACCAATTTATAATTTAAAATAGAGATAAAGCATATAAAAAAGTTACTATTTTACAAAAAAAGGCAACTTTGCAAAGAAATAATTAAATACATATTAAAATTTTTTTTTATTTTCACTAGAGTTTACTGAGGAAAACTTTGTTTTCTTACTAAAATGATACATTATTATATTAATGTAATAGAAATGCAATTAATTTGGATAAATAAAGAAGTCATTTTTTGTAATATAGCAACTCCGTTTTTAATTAATAAATAGAGTAGATGAATATTTTAAGGAGGAGTGAATATGAATACATATGACATTATAAAAATGGGATTAGATGCAACTAATCTAAGAAGTCAGACAATAGCAAATAATATAGCAAATATAAATACTGAAGGCTATAAGAAACATTATGTAACTTTCGAAGAAACATTAAATGATGCCATGCCTAAAATAGAAGAAAAAACAGATAATTCTAAAGGATTAAGAGTGGATGGTAATAATGTAGACATAGAAGAAGAAAAAGTAAATCAAGCAATGACAACATTACAGTATAATGCTTTGATAGGTTTTGCAAATGGTAAAATAGCAATGACTAAATCAATAATAAGTGGGAGGTAAATAAAAGATGAGTGTGTTCAGTGGAATGGAAATCTCTGCTAGTGGTTTAACAGCAGAAAGTTTGAAAATGGATATCATATCATCAAATGTAGCAAATATAAATGCTACAAGAGGTCCAAATGGAGAAGCATATAGACGAAAAGTAGTTTCATTTGAAGAAAATTATGATAATAAATTAGGTATGTTAGGAGTAAAAGTCACATCTGTTGAAGATGACAAATCACCTCTTAAAGAAGTATATGACCCATCTCACCCAGATGCAAAGCCAAATGGATATGTAGAATATCCTAACGTAAATATATTAGTTGAGATGACAGACTTAATAACTGCTTCACGAGCATATGAGTCTAATATAGATACATTAAATGCTCAGAAGTCTATGATATCAAAAGCACTGGAAATAGGAAAGTAGGGATAATTTATGCCGATTACACAGATTAACAACATAGTGCAAGGTACACAGTTAGATAACTTAATTGGAGGAACTAAACCATTAAATACTAACAATAAAGAAGAAAAAAAGAATTTTGAAGATGTAATAAAGGATACTATAGACAAGGTTAATTTTCAACAAGTGACAGCAGATGATATGAAAGAAAAATTTATAAAAGGCGAAGATGTTTCTATGCATGAAGTTATGTTAAGAGGTCAAGAAGCACAACTATCTATGCAATATTTAATAGAAGTTAGAAATAAGATTCATGATGCATATCAAGAAATGAATAAAGTACAAATTTAGCCTTTTGAACAGGAGTAATAATCAATGATAGCCAGTTTTAAAAATAAGATTAAGGAGCAAGTTGCTAAATCTAGGACAAAAATAGGTTCTCTAAAAAAGGGGACTAAGATAGCATTAGGTATAGGGATTGTTGCTATATGTTTAGCGCTAGTATTTACAGCAATATCTGCAAGCAAAAATAAGTATGCAGTCTTATTTTCAGAACTAGATGTTCAAGATGCTGCAGATATATCAGCAGAATTAGAGTCTAGAAAAATAGATACTAGGGTAAAAGGAAGTACAATTTATGTTCCTAGAACAGAAGTTGATAAGTTGAGGTTAGAGTTAGCTCCAAGTTTAACAAGTGGTTCTAAAGGCTTTGCACTTATGGATGATAGTTCATCAATAGGTCTTACCGATGAAGAATTTCAAATTAAGAAGCAACGAATGATGCAAGGAGAAATAGAAAAAACAATCAAGAGTTTTCCTCAGGTGGAAGATAGTAGAGTACATATAACATTTGGTGAGTCTTCTGTATTTGAGAAGGAGGCTGTTCCAGGAAGCGCAGCTGTTTATTTGATGCTGAAGCCAGGAACTACTTTAGAGAAAAATCAAATAAAATCTGTTATGGCACTTGTATCAGGAAGTGTTACAAATATACCAGAGAAAAATGTTCAAATTATTGATAACAAGATGAACTTATTATCTGAAGGTATCTTAGACGATGAAGAAGTTGATGAAAACAATCAACCAATAAATGGTGCTATTAGTATTGATAAAAATAAGGCATCTGAGCAGGCATTAAATAAACAGTTAGAAAAGTCTATTCTAGACATGTTAGAACCAATATTTGGTACAGGGAAAGTAAAAGCTACAGTAAATGCTGATTTAAGTTTTGATACAGCTGAAAAAACTGAAATAAAAATTGACCCTGATAAAGTTGCTATAAAGGAAACAAGGTCAAAAAATTCATCTAAATCTGCGACAAATAATGTTCAAGGTGTAGATGCTAATATGAATAACCAAGGAAATAAAAATGGTACTAATACAGAAGATAGTTTGGATGAGAGTTTTGAATATGAAACAGGTAAGATTGAAACTCATACTATAGTTGCACCTGGAGAACTTAAAAGATTGACAGCTTCTGTTGCTATAGATGGAAAAATAGCTAAAGGTGTTCAAGCTGATGTGGAAGATATTGTTAATAATGCTATAGGTATGGATGGAGCGAGAGGAGATACTCTTAGTGTTGTTTCAATGGTATTTGACCCTAAAGGTAAGGCAGAAGCTAAGCAAGAAATGGAAGATATTAAAAAAGAAGGATTCAAAAACAATATAATAAAAGCAGTTGTTGGAGTAGTAGCAGTTGTTGCAGTAGGTGTTATTGGATACTTAATATATAAAAAGAGAAGTGAACAAGAAGATATGGATTATGAAGATGAAGTTTATAGTACTAATTCTAATTCTATTGATAAGAAAGACAATCCTCTATTAGGGGATGACCCAGAATTGACATTAGAGGAAGCTGTTAAAATGTATGCAGAAGAAAAACCAGACCAAGTCACAGAGATAATAAAAACTTGGTTAAATGAGTAAGGGGGATAGAAAGTGTCCGCGGAAATTACAAATGTTAATGCGTTTGATTTAAGTGATATAAGTGAAAGTGATAAGAAAGAGAAGGTAGAAGGTGAAGGTTTAAAAAAAGCCGCTGTACTGTTAATGACATTAGGTCCAACTGTGGCTAGTGATATAATAAAAAGTCTACCAGATAAACAAGTTCAAAAAATAGGTTTGGAAATTGCAAATATTTCTTCAATAGCTTCAAAAGAAAGAAGAGAAATATTAAAGGAGTTTGTAGAAATAAATAAAGCGAAAGACTATGTTATAGAAGGCGGTCTTGAATATGCAAAAGAATTGTTAAGTAATGCCTTGGGAAATGCCAAAGCAAGTAAATTACTTGAAGGTATCTCAATAGATACAAGTACAAAACCTTTTAAACATATTATAAAACTAGATGTAAAGAAGATATTAGAAATACTTAGAGATGAAAGTGCACAGACTATAGCTATTTTACTTGCACATATGGATCCTGAAAATGGTGCAGAAGTTTTAGCTTATTTAGATTTTGATTTACAAAATGAGGTAGCTATGAGAATAAGTTCAATGGGTTCAATATCTCCAGACGTTATAAGTGTAATTGAAAGCTCATTAGAGGATAAATTACATTCAATAAGTGGTGAAGATTTTAAAGACTATGGCGGAATAGCTACATTGGTTCAAATATTACTTAATTCTGATAGAAAAACAGAAAAGAATATTTTGAATACAATTGAAGAAAAAGACCCAGCTTTAGCAGCTCAAATTAAATCTAATATATTTGTATTTGAAGATATTGTCAAGTTAGATGATATAAGCATACAGAAAGTATTGAAAGAAGTAACTATGAAGGACTTAGTATATGCTTTGAAAGGTGTGGATGATGAAATATCAGATGCTATATATAGAAATCAATCTTCTAGAGCAGCAGAAGCACTTAAAGAAGAAATGGAAATGGTTGGTGTCATAAAGGTTACTCAGGTTGAAGGTGCTCAACAAAAAATAGTAAGTATTGTAAGAAAACTTGAAAGAGAAGGTGCCATAACTATTGTAAGGAATTTTGGTGATGACTTTGTTGAATAATAAAATTATTAAAAGTGAAAAAGCATCATATAAAGGAGTTTTGGACTTATCTATAATAGATAAAGCTAGATTGGGAGAATCAAATATAAATGAAGATAATGATTGTAGATTTAGAGATGAAGTAATAAAAGAAGCTATAGAATCTGCTGAGATAAAAAAAAATGAGATATTGGAAGAAGCAAAAATAAACGCACAAAATATAGAAAAGCAAGCATATGAAAAAGGATATAGTCAAGGTCAGAAAAATGGATATGAGGATGGATATAAAGAGTCGTATAATGAGTATACCCAAAAAGCTAAAGATGAAGCAGATTCTATAAGAAATCAGGCAAATTTAATCTTATTACAAGCTAATGAGAAAATGACTGAGTACATAAAAGAAAAAAATAAAGAGATTATAAGACTTGCTATTAATATGGCTAGTTCTGTTCTAAAAAAGCACTTTGAAGATGAAGAATCTATGAGTGATTTATTAAAACAAATTATTCAAGATTATGAAGGAAGTAGTTCATTCATAGTAAGATGTAATTCTTTCTATAAAGATAATATAGAGAAAGAGTTTGAATTATTTAAAGAAGAAACATCATTAAAATCAAGTGTATTTGTTATTGCAGATGATAGTATAGATAAAGGAAATGCTATTATACAAAAGGAAAATGGAAGAATAATAGTTGGTATTGATTGTGCTATGGAAAAACTAAAAGAAGAATTGCTTGGTGAATAAAATATGTATAAAACTGATATATCTATAGATTTTGACAAAATAAACAAGAAAATAGAAAATTTAGAACTCACTATATCAGAAGGTAGAGTTAAGAAGATAATAGGACTTACTGTAGAAGTTGAAGGAATAAAAGCTTTTGTTGGAGAGTTATGTGTTATATACAATCAAGTCAATAAGCTAGTGAATTGTGAGGTAGTAGGATTTAAAGATAAAGAAGTAATATTAATGGCATTAGGAGAGTTAACATTGATAGCACCTGGTTGTAAAGTTATTTCTAAGGGGATACCCTTAAGTGTTATGTGTAGTGATAATTTACTAGGTAAGGTACTTGATGGTCTTGGAAATCCTATAGACAACTCAGAAGTTGTTTTAGGAGATAGATACAACTTGAACAATGAACCTCCTGACCCAATGAAGAGAAAAAAGATACGAAATATAATGGAAACAGGTGTAAGAGCAATAGATGCATTTACTACTTGTGGTGAAGGACAGAGAATAGGAATATTTGCAGGAAGTGGAGTAGGTAAGAGTACAACTCTAGGTATGATTGCTAGAAATGCAAAAGCTGATGTAAATGTAATTGCCCTTGTTGGAGAAAGAGGAAGAGAAGTATTAGATTTTATTGATAAAGACTTAGGTGAAGAGGGAATGAAAAAATCTGTTGTTGTATGTGCGACATCAGATAAAGCACCATTAGTTAGACTTAAAGGTGCCCTTACAGCCACTGCAATAGCCGAATACTTTAGAGACCAAGGGAAAAAAGTGATTCTCATGATGGATTCTGTGACTAGATTTGCTATGGCGCAAAGAGAAGTTGGAATAGCCATAGGAGAGCCACCAGCTCAAAAGGGATATACACCATCTGTATTTGCTATTTTACCAAAGCTGATGGAAAGAACAGGGACATCAGATAAAGGCTCTATAACTGCCTTTTATACAGTATTAGTTGATGGAGATGATTTTAATGAGCCAATAGCAGATACTACAAGAGGAATACTTGATGGTCATATAGTTCTATCTAGAGATTTAGCTAATAAGAATCATTACCCTTCTATAGATGTCTTAAATAGTTTAAGTAGACTTATGAATGAAATTGCTTCAAAAGAAGATATAAAAGTAGCATCTTTTGCAAGAGATATGCTTTCTGAATATAGGGAGGCAGAAGATTTGATAAATATAGGAGCATATGCTTCAGGTACCAATAAAAAAATAGACGAAGCAATCTATTATCATGAGTATATTATCAATTTTTTAAAACAAGGAATAAATGAAAAGAGTTCTTTTAATGAAACTATAAATGGTTTGAAAAGAATATTTGAATAAATAATTAAAAAAATATTTGAATAGGTTGTGATAGAGTTGGATAAGAACTTTAAGTTTAGATTACAGAAGGTTTTAGACTTAAAAATGAAAGATGAAGAAAAGATAAAAATGGAATTTGCTAAGATTCAACAAAAAAAAATAGATATAGAAAATAATTTAGAAAATCTGGAAAGTAATTATAGCAAGTATTCAATAAGTAAAAATAATGATAGTATTCAAAATCAAAAAATAACTATTAACTATTTGTTAGCTTTAAATAACTCTATAAAAGATTTATCAGAGGAATTGGACAAGTCAACAAATGAACTTGAGAAGGCTAGAAAACAGCTTATAGACAAGCAGATAGAAAGAAAATCATTAGAAAAACTAAAAGAAAAAAAATATGGGCAGTATTATAAAGAAGAAAATTTAAAAGAACAAAAAACTAATGATGAGTTTGCAAGTATGAGTTATTTGAGAAAGAGACAAGTGCTATAAGAATAGTAGGAAGTGAGGATATTATTGTATGAAGATACAAGCAGATTCTTATAACGTTATTAAAGATATTGGGAATAAAAAAAGTTCATCTAAGAATAAAGATGTGAAGAATGATAAATTTGAAGATAATCTATATAAGGCAACAGATAATGGACAAGTTAAAGACAAAAAAGAAACAAGTAATCAAAATATAAGCTCAAATAAATCAGAAGATAGTGATAATGAGTGTCATTCAGATGAAGATAAAAGTAATCACTTAGAAGATGAAAGTACATATGAAAAAGATTGTAGTAAGAATAATGAGATTTTACAACAATTATTGAATCTTTTAAAAAATAACAATAAAAAAGATAGAAGCTCTATATTGAATGATAT
>NZ_JAGWCS010000117.1:0-12677 GCF_020657705.1 Clostridioides sp. ZZV15-6598
GTTAATAACATATCCATTATTATTGTCAAAAGATAACTTATTCTAACTCTTTCTTTTAAGTCTTCTTTATGTAAAAATTTGTATCTGCTAATGCCTCCTCCCTTTAAATTATACTATATCTAGCAATCTTAGAAATCGTATTCCCAAAAGTAAAAATTATTTATCATATTAAATCAATGATAAATTATGTGTTATAGTAGTCCTAAATTATTCCTAAAATAACAATAAAAAAATTTATTAAATTCTAAAATTACTAGTTTTTATTTTATCAAACTATTCTTGATATAAATTATAATTTCAAACTTTGATTTTGTCAATATATTCTGACAATATTTTGCAAATTTATCGTCTTATATAGTAATTAAATCATATTAGGAATATATAGAAGTCTTTGATTAAATAAAAATAGAAAAGCGTACATATCCCCATATATTGTGATATTTAATATTTTAATTATCACCATTCACTATATTTTAAATAAATAGAAAGTTTATAGGGTTGAATACTTTTACTGTACATAAAAAATGTGTACCTCCAATTATAGTAATTAGATTTAACTTCTTTATTATCACTATTTTTAGGAGAATACACATTTTATTTTACATGTATAATGAATTTAAATTATCTCCATAAGTTTTAACTTGTGCTAAACCACCTAGACCTCCACCTATCATTACTGCTACAAATGGTCTTCTATATTTCATAAACACGCCAAATACTGAAGGTTCTGTAACTCCCATAAGTGCACTAAAACTTACTGTACCAAATAAGTGCTATTTGAGTAAAAGTAGTATTTTGTTCTATTGTCCTAACATTACTTACATACTATAAAATTTTTAGGTATCATAAATTATATAGTAATACATAAAATCTGGAGTTTATTTTTGTTTAAACATTCTAGTCCTATTTTTAAATAAATTTCAATAAAAATACTCCTATTTAGTCACTAACTATTTATCCAACTTATATTTAAGATAAATCGGTATATGCTTCACACCTTTTAATTCTTCATTACTTCTTAAAAGTTTATTATTATTTTCCATATCATAAATTTGTAACATTACTTTATTTACATATAGAGCATAATAATCATCACTATAAAAATATTGATATTCATATCGAGGGTCATCTTTATAATATACTCTATATAGTATTCCTTTGTAGCTTGCTTTCTTTGCTTTTTCTTTTGTAATACTCTTTATATTATCTTCTGAAATATCTTGCTTTACCATATACTTATTAATATATATTTCGGCCTCCTTCCATGGTTCAATGTAGTTTTTATATACAACAAACCCTGTTACACTTATAATACTTATAATTAATACTCCTAAGATAACTTTATATTTTTTCATGTTAATCCTCCTTCATTTATTGTTTAAAACTTACTATAATGCAAAAAAAAAAGAATGTTATCTTTTTTTATTAAAATATAACATCCCTCATATTTAGTATCAATATATATGCCCCAACTAGTAGGTTAAGAGACCCCACTGTCAGTATTTTGATTAAGTGGCGTATATATTGCACATTTTTAATCAACTTACTATATTTTATTTTGTCTACTATCACATATAACCTGTAATATTACCTCTGCTGCTTTTTTTGAACCTCCTGCACTATAAAAACTTTTTGATAGTTTAATTGCATTTTCTTTGTATTCATTGTCATTCATAACTTGAAATACTTCATCTTTAATATCTTCTGGCTTATTTTCTTTTAACATAAGCCCTGCACCCAAATAAGTAACTCTATTAGCTACCATTCTCTGCTCCGAATGTTGTGGAAATAATACCATAGGTACTCCATAATATAAACTTTCATTAACACTATTCATCCCACAATGAGTAATAAACACATCAGTTTCTTGAAGTATCGCAATCTGTTCAACGCTACTTTTGACCTCGAAATTATTTGGTATATTTCCTAAACTTTTAATATCAGTATTTCTGCCAACAGACATAATTACATCAACATCAAAATCTTTAAATGCGTCTATACAGTTTTTATAAAATTCTACATTTTTATTATTAATTGTACCAAGCGAAATATATATTAGCTTTTTCTTTCTCTCTTTAGGATCGACAATCACCTTTGATACTGATGGACCTACAAATGAGTACTTACTAGAAAAAGTCTCTACCATTGGTTGAAATTCTTTTGATGTATATACAATAGTATTTGTATCATTATCATTAGAAACTATAGAAATAAAGTTTTTTACCTCATATCCTTTTCTTCGTAAAAGCTTTATTTTTTTATTAATGCGTCTCATGCCAAAAACCATACGTATAATTTCCTTAAAGCTTTGTTTCATCATCTTTGCTGTATATTTATTAATCGCAAAAGTTGTTGTAGAGCATATATATGGAATATTAAGTTTTTGTGCAAATAATTTTCCCCAAAAACTTAACGAATCTGATACAATACAATCTGGATTAAAGTCCTTAAGCTCTTTACAGACTTTTTCATCTAAAGATATGGTAGTATCTACTATCATCTCAATTAACCCAGCAAAATCCTTACCAATTTTTTTCTCATCTCCAGAGCGTAATTCTGGAAGATATTTATCACAGCAAACAAATTTTGCTCCACTATCTTCAATTTTATCTTTAAATTCATTAAAAGAATAATACAATACTTCATTCCCTCTATCTACCAATTCACGAACTACCTCAACTGTAGGATTAGTGTGACCATATGCAGGAATACTGAAAAATACTATTTTACCCATATTTTATCCATCCTTTTATAAATTTTTTAAAAATCACTCTTCTTTATTTATTACTCCCATATGACCTATGAAATTTATCAAATCACGTTGGTGAACAATTCCTAATCCTCTTTCTTCATCTCCGAGTATTAATAATTTATCTCCTGCGTTTATATTAAATATATCCCTTGCTTCTTTTGGAATAACAATCTGACCACGTTCACCAACTACAACTGCTCCAAAGAAAAATTTTCCTTTAGGTGGTATTATAATACCTGATTTTTCTTCTGAATGATTAACTAAATCATCTAGTCTGACATTGTACAATTTTGCAAGTTTAATGCAACTATCTATATCAGGAGTAGATTCTCCATTTTCCCATTTTGCTACTGATTGTCTAGAAACATTAAGTTTTTCAGCTAATTCCTCTTGTGTGTACTGGTGGATTTTTCTTAGTCTTTTCAAATTCATATTAATCATATTTTTCATACCTCCTATGTTTATAGTATTATATTTATTACTTAAATTCTATCAACTAATCTTAACATTCATGTATATATTTATATATTTTTATACATAAACAAGAACTATCACAGAACAAATTTAATTTGTTCATGCAATAGCCCCTTTGTGCTAAATCACTTTGCTTTACTCACCTTTTCTTATATCATCTTCACCAATATCTTGTATTCCAACAAATATAAGATTTATTAGCTCTGTTAGTGATTTCCATTGTGATTTTTTTGAATCAAGATAATAATAATTTTTCGTTCCTTCTCTACGTACATTAACAATTTCTGCTTCTTTCAATATTTTAAGATGATGAGATACAGCAGGACGAGAAAGATGTGTTTTTTCTGTAATTTCTCCTACCCGTATACCATTGAAGTCACTCTCTAGGAGTGTAATTAAAATCAACTGTCTAGTTTCATCACCCATAGCAGAAATAGCTTTACGACATTCTTTAAATTTAGATGTTATTTCTTGTATTCTTTGCTGACATTCTTTTTCCATAAAATCCTCCATCTCTTATAAGTATCTAACACTTGCTGCTTCTTTTTGTGCAGTATGTCTATATTTAACATCTGGATATCCAATCACTAGCGTTGTAAGAATATGGTCCCTATGTTTTAAACTTAAAAGCTTTTTTAACTTTGGTGAATTATTTGCTACATCTGAAAAATATCCACTAAATAAAACCCCCAGACCATAAGATTCTGCCATTAGTGCCATATTTGATGCTGCAAGTGAACCACTAATCTTATCTTTTGTAACTATCATTATTGCAACAGGAGCATGCTTGAAGAAAAAATTATCATCAATCTCAACTTCCTTTGAATATTTAACAGCAATATTTGCAATAGGTTTTATTTTTCTAAAAAATTTCACTGCTTCCTTTTCATACATTGCTTTTTTATTGTCTAAAACAATATATGATACATCTTGTGAATTTTTAGCACTAGGTGTATATCTACCAGCCTCAATAATTTGCTTTACAATTTCTGAAGAAACTTCCTTATCTTTAAATTTCCGGATACTCCTTCTAGATTTAATTGCCATTAGTAATTCATCTGAATCTAAGTTTTGCTTATTTGTAAGTTCTATTGGTGGTTCATCAAATCCTGTCAGTGTAATAGCTTCTTTTGGACAGATTGCTGCACAGTGCCCACACATTAGGCAGTCTTGCTTTTTAATTGCTGATTTTTTATTTTCTATAATTATATTATTTACTGGACAATCATTTTTACAAAGTCCACATCCAATACAAAGGTCTTTATTAACTTCAATTATATGTTGATATTTCATATGCATTCATCTACCTTTCGTTCATTAGTTTAAACTATTATAACACGCAGATACTTTTTATATTCATTGGTAAAGAATTTGATTACCATTAAATTTTTAATGTATTTATTACGGAAATTTTTAATAGATTTTAAAGCATTAAAGGCTCTGTATAATAAAAAAAGACAAGCTTAAAATTTAAGTTTGCCTTTTTCATCTCTTGATACAAAATAAATTATATCTCTCTTTTTAGTAAATCTCTTCGTTAATCCTATTACAAGGAAAAAATTATATCACTATTATCTTTATATTCTTCTTATCTAATCTAAATCTTCACCATTTGAAGCAATTACTTTTTTATACCATTCAAAACTTTTCTTTTTCGTCCTTCTCAAACTTCCATTACCAATATTATCTCTATCTACATATATAAATCCATAGCGCTTTTCCATTTCACCTGTTCCAGCACTTACTAAATCAATAGGCCCCCATGTAGTATAACCTAATAAATCTACACCATCTATACAAACTGCATCATACATAGCTTTTATATGTTCTCTTAAATAATCAATTCTGTAATCATCTTCTACATAACCATTTTCATCAGCTATATCTTTTGCACCTAATCCATTTTCTACAATAAATAATGGCTTTTCATACCTGTCATATACATGATTTAATGTAATTCTTAAACCTAATGGATCAATTGGCCATCCCCATTGACTGTATGAGAGGTACGGATTTTTAGCAGATGTAAATATATTTCCTTCAGCTACATCATCTATATTTTCGTCAGTTCTGACACAACGGCTATTGTAATATGAAAATGAAATAAAATCTACTGTATATTTATTCAATAATTCAATATCACCAGGCTCCATTTCTGGTGTAATACCATTCTGCTCCATATACTTTAATGCATAGTTAGGATATTTTCCTCTAGATTGTACATCTACAAAGAAATAATTTTCTCTATCTAGCTTTGTAGCTTCCCATATATCATTAGGATTGCAACTATAAGGATACACACTTCCGGCTGCAAACATACAGCCAACTAAGTTATTTGAATCAACTTCATGTGCTATTTTAGTTGCAATTGCACTAGCTACAAGTTCATGATGAGCAGCCTGATATTTTATCTTTTCAACAACTTCACCTTCTTCAAAACAAATACCAGCACCCATAAATGGAGCATGTAAAATCATGTTTATTTCATTAAAAGTTAGCCAATATTTCACTAATCCTTTATATCTTCTAAAGATAACATTACATAGTTTCTCATAGAAACCTATCATTTTACGATTACGCCATGCACCATACTTTTCAATTAAATGCATTGGACAATCAAAATGTGTAATAGTCACTAGTGGCTCTATTTCATATTTTTTACATTCTTTAAATATATTTTCATAAAATTGAAGCCCCTTTTCATTTGGTGTTTCTTCGTCACCTTTTGGGAATATTCTACTCCATGCAATACTCATTCTATATACTTTAAATCCCATTTCACCAAATAGCTTTATATCTTCTTTATAATTATGGTACATATCAATACCAGTTTGAGCTGGATAATAATGTTCGTTGTCAAAATCAAACATTTTTAATCTTCCTGTAATAACTGCTGTTCTATCTTTTCCTGTTGGGCATACATCTACATTTGCTAATCCTCTTCCGTCTTTATTATATCCACCCTCACATTGATTAGCTGCAGTAGCTCCTCCCCATAGAAAATCTTTTTTAAAACTCATAGTTAAGCCTCCCGAAATTATAACTAAAGCATTAATCTATGTTAATGCTTTAGTTTTTACTAAAATATAACTGTAATCAGATTGTCCTCTAATTCAGCATTTTTACTTTCTGTTTCTACTACATCTAAAAATTGTGATGAATTTGTGATAACAATTGGAGTTACAACACTATACCCTGACTCTTTTATTGCATCAATATCAAAGTTTAATATCGTTTGACCTTTTGTAATTCTATCGCCTTGCTTTATACATGCCTCAAAACCTCTTCCTTCCAACTGAATAGTATTTAATCCAATATGAATAAGCACTTCAACACCTAAATCTGAAAGAATTCCTATAGCATGCAAACTAGGAAATAAAGTTGTAACAACTCCATCTACTGGTGCAACTACTTTTCCATCGCTAGGTATTATTGCTACACCTTGGCCTAGTACACCAGATGCAAATGCCGCATCTTCTATATCACTTAAATTTAATACTTCACCTTTTATGGGGCTTACTACTATTTCTTTTTCTAATTTAGTAGACTTAACTTCTTTTGTTTCCTCTTTTACATTATTTTTTACTTCTTTAGCTTTTTCTGTCTCCTTTTCTTTATATAAAACCATAGTTAATACAAAAGCTACAACCATTGATATAGCTATACCAGTAAGAGCTACTATTAAGTTACCCATTCCCCCATCTGGTTCAATCATTGCTGGAAGTTCGAATATTCCCATCCCTCCAGTTATAAACTTTCTAAGATTAAAGAATCCATAGAAACCTCCTCCAATACCACTAGCAATACAACTTATTATAAATGGTTTCTTTAAAGGTAATAATATTCCATAAATTGCTGGTTCTGTAACTCCAAATATACCAGATATAAAGTTTGGTATTGCCATCTCTTTTAATTTCTTGTCTTTAGTCTTAAAGAATATCGCCAATACAACTGCTGAACTTGCAAATGTACAAGCAAAGAATGGCATCATAACATTATCGTATCCTAAAGTTATAACATTGTTTATATATACAGGAATGAATCCCCAGTGCATACCAAAAATAACAAGAATTTGCCAAGTAAATCCTACTATAGCACCTGCTAACAGCGGACTAAAATCTCTTATAGAAATTACAATTTGCGAAATAAGTGTAGAGCCAAATGTTGCTATAGGACCTATAACTATAAGTGCAACAGGTACTGTTACTAATAATGTAAGCATTGGTACAAAGAAGAACTTAACTAAGTCTGGAACAATCTTGTTGAATAATCTTTCACACTTAGATGCAAAATACACTATAAATATAATTGGTACAACTGTACCAGTGTAATCAATTGATATCATTGGTAGTCCAAAGAAATCAATATATACTGGTGATGCAAACATTGTTCCTTTAAATAAAGTGTACATCACATCTGCACCTGCCGATATACTGCTACCTTGTATGGCAGGATAACACATTGCAGCGCCTAGTGCTAATCCCAACATTGGTTTTAGCCCAAATTTCTTAGCTGAAGTATATCCTAAAAATAAAGGAAGGAATGTAAATAATGCATCGCCTGCTGCATTTATCACCATATATCCACCAGATACATCACTATATAATCCCATTGCTACAAATAAAGCATTAAATCCTTTTAACATCCCACAAGCTGCCATTATTCCTAATACTGGCTGAAAAATTCCTGATATTATATTTATACCTTTATCTAGCATACTACCTGATTTTTTAGTTTCTGAATTTGTACTTGAGTCATCTAGGTCAATTATTTCAACGATATCTTTATAGACAGCCTCAACATGATTTCCTATGACTACTTGATATTGTCCTCCACTTTTCATTACAGTAACAATACCTTCCATATTTTTCAATACATCATCATTTGCTATACTTTCATCTTTTAAATTAAAACGTAATCTTGTGATACAGTGTACTAATCCACTAATATTTTCTTTTCCACCAACATTTTTTACTATGTCTTGTGCTAATTGTTTGTATTTTCCCATTTTCTCCTCCATATTTCTTTTAAATAAATTTTTTGAAATCTGAAGGTTTGGCCAACTCAATGTTACCATCCAACCATAGGTATAATTTTGTTAGTATCACTCCTTTCAATAACTCTTACTATTATACTACTGAAAAATTATTCAGCTTACATATTTGAATCTTTAACTACTTTAGCTAAATGTATTGTTAAATATATAAGTTCATCATCTGTTAATATGTAGTTATATTGTTTTTTAATAAAATTTTTAATCTTAACTACACATTCAAACTCTTTATTATACTTAGACTTAATAATGATTAATAACTCTTTATCTGTCTCACCTTCATGTGCACTATTTGAGAGTAATCTCTGTGCAAAAAATTTCAGATGCATTATAAATCTATAATAAAATACTGAATCCTCATGAAATTCTATCCTAAAGTGATATCTAACTATACTAAGTACTTCTTGTATTAACTTTGTAATATCAGATGCCAAGGTATGACCTTCACTTAACTGAGCATTTACTATATGAAAAGCTATAAATCCAGCTTCATCTTCAGGTAATTTTACACCTGTTTTGCTTTCAATAATATCAAGTGCTTTCATTCCAATTTCAAACTCTTCTTTATAAAATCTCTTAGTCTCCCAAAGTATTGCATTTTTTACGTTTATTCCTTCTTTCATTCTTTGAATTGCAGAATATGTATGGTCACTTAATGATATATAAATGCTTTCATTTAACTTCTTGTTTAACTTTATTTGTGCATACTCTATAATCTCACTTGATAATTTCATGTGCTCCATAGGAATATTATTAAGTAATTCTTGTAACTTATTTGATATTTCTTTATTTGATATTCTAAATACTTTATTTACTTTAGTTTTATCTATTAAATCGCCTTTTGATTTTTGATAACCAATGCCTTTACCCATGACAATAATTTCTTCATAATTATCGTCTAATGTAATTACAACATTATTATTTAATATCTTATTAATTATCATGATTATCCTCCTTTTGAGCATAAAAAAAGCTTATCCATAATAATGGGCATAATCCTTCCTAGGATACTGCTATTATTAATGAATAAGCTTAGCTTGTACTTAAACAATTACTACCTAATTCCAATTATTATGATAAAACATTAGGTATATTTTGTCAACGTTTTCTTTGAATATATTTCATCAATCCTCTAGGTTGCTTTCTTTTGTTAGTTATACTATTGGTTAGTCTTTTTTCATCATATGTAATTTTGTTATCCTGTATTTAATTTTTAGTTCATATTTTATATTTATTTAAAATATGATTATTTCACTATAATAAAAAAGACATTAACATTAGTTTATATCAATACGTTTTTGCAGATTTTAATAGTAAATACGACAACTCAAGAAACATATATAGTTATACTTTAACATAAATTTTACACCAAAATTTTTTATTCAAATCCTCCATAATTTTAATTACGAATAAATTAATTTTAATTACCATTATTAATCTTTTGATGGTTATTTTTTTTACTATCTATAGCTAGATATATTGCAAAATTTCCTGTTATCAATGTAAAAATGCTAACTTCTTTGATCATAACTAATGTTTTAGTCATGAAATTAACTGGATTTATCTCTCCAAACCCAGATGTATAATACAACATATCTAATACATTATTTACTTTACAATCAAACATTTGCATACCTAACAATTCAATTCCAATTGTGTTGAAAGTATAAAATAGTATAGTATAATCTAGCATCAAATTAATATAACTTCCAATTGAAAGAATAATAAGTCGTATCTTTCCATCAGTATCTCTTTCATCTTTTTTATAAGTTTTTTTAATAATATCCCTAATAAATACTAAAAAGAAATGTATTGGTCTTGATACTGCATATATATATATTACTATAAAAAATAATATACCTTTTGTTATTATATTAAATCTTTGAAATATATCATTTACTAATACTGTGTCTGGAAACATAATAGCTATTAGTACTATACTTAGAAATATAATAGTTATTAAGTCAAAGATATTTATTATTTTTTGATTGAATATTTTTGTTATAATAAATATCCTTATCTTTGATTGTAGTGTATTTCCTTTCTTTTGTATCAAATTTATCTTATAGTCTTTAGATATTACTTTTTTAATAAAAAAATAAGGAATTGCTATAGATATAGCAGAAAATATGGCTATTAAAATATAATTTTTTTGATTTATTTTTATCATTCTATAGACATCATATATACCAATTAATATAAAATTATATAAAGCTAACATTAGAAAGAATTTTTTCGTGACATCAGCTAATTCCTTATTGAAATTATTTTTCCCTTTTATCTTTGAATAATTGTATATTGAAAATGTAGGAGAAAGAATAATTAGGCTTTTTTTCTGTTTTTCTATAAAATTTTTTATCTCTTCATAATATGTTTCTTTCATTTTCATCCTTCCTAGAGTGGTAACTCATCTCTTATTTTTATATTTTTATAATCAAATCCAGGTGGAACTGGTTTATATCTTTCATCTTTCATCTGTAAATTATAATCTTTCTTTTGAAATTCTCTTAAGCATCTGATGTCTATTTCACCAATTAAGACTAGGTCATTTTCTCCCCCTGTTATCTGTAGTATATTTCTTTTAGCAGACTTTGAAGGACTTATTATTCTATTATCACCTAATTCAGAATTATTTACTTGCACAAAATAGCAATGAACATCTCTTGATAATGATTCTATAATATTTGCATAGTAATTCACATCTTTATTATGAACACTTCCTATAAGCATGTCTACATGCGATGTAAACAACGCTCTATCTTTTATATTTGCTAATTCGAAACAACTATAAGAGGAAAAATCAATATTATTCCACCTTATTAAGTCATACTCCTTACAAAATATTTCTTGATTAATCTCCTGGCATAAATCACAATCTGATATATTTCCACAGTTAGATTTACTTGTTTTACGCTCTGATGATTCATCTAACCTATCAGTTATTTCTATATCTTTATAATTTATACATTTATTTAAATTATGCTTTTCTTTGTTTTTTTCATACTCTTCTTTATTCATCATAATAGGTAATTTCCAATTAAAACCCTTAACATATTCTTTTTCTCTAGGAGAATAGTGATTTTTTAACCTCAGTTTTACAATAGTATATTTATAGTCATTATATTTTTCAGGCAGTATAGTCGCTAAATAATTACAACATAGTTCATTTTCATAAATAATATGTTCTAATCCACATATTATCGCAACATTATGCCTCATTGAAAACTTTGATATAGAATCCAACCATTGATACGGAATACTCACTTCTGGAAATATAATTATATTAGCCCCATTTTTAACTGCATCATTTAGCAATCTATTAATTTTCTGAATACGTCTGCTTTCCAAATTTGGAATTTTAGAAAAACTTGAATCTATATCTTTTTCATTTACTTTCATATGTACAATTCCAATTTTTATTTTCTCACTTTTATTATCATTTTTTATATCTAGAATATTAATATTAGACTCTCTCTGTGTTAATATATAATCATTAATACTATATTTATGCCTACTAAGTTTATTTTCTTTTACTTTGATCTCTTCTCTATATTGATTAATGTATTTTATTAATTGTTTTATAATCTTAATATC
Source organism: Clostridioides sp. ZZV15-6598 (assembly GCF_020657705.1). NCBI lineage: Bacteria > Bacillati > Bacillota > Clostridia > Peptostreptococcales > Peptostreptococcaceae > Clostridioides > Clostridioides sp. ZZV15-6598. The sequence goes on from NZ_JAGWCS010000117.1 coordinate 11,874, forward strand.
AGACTCTTCTTCAATATAATTACACAAAATTTTCTCTATATCGCTTTCATCTAATATTTTCCCTTTTAATTTTATTTTATCAATGTCTGTACATATATGATTAAGTGAAGATTCTTCGATTTTTATATTGTTAATTATTTTAAATTTAGTTATTGCAGCTTCTATATATCCTATACCACTAATTATTTCACCTTTTGATATTTTTAAATTAATATAGAATAGTATCAATTCATGTAAATGAATAAATCTAGGTGTATATCTTGCATTATTTATTGAAATATCAAATACACATTTATTATGAGATGGTTCTAGTGACTTATAACAATTATATCTATCCTGATAGTTTCTATTCAGTTTTGTACACTTAAGATTTGACCTTATTTCTGTATTTACATATCTATCTTCAATTAGATTTATATCCTTTTCAGCTTTATTCTCAATTACACATATTGTATAATTCATTAATGTTTCTCTTACTAAAAGATGTCTAATCATATTTGATTTTCTTATATATTCTTTAGTGGAATATATATCATTAAATTCAACATCTATATAATTAATTATTGCTTTCTTACTTACCTCAGACTCTATATTAATCAAAGTACTATTTAAAGATTTTTTAATTATTCTATGTATTTCTAAATTCATTTTAATGTTGTCTTTTTCTATAATTTTTATTTGATGAGAAAATAACTCATCATTTAAAGCATATACCATAGATATACATATACTTAAATGCTCAAATAAACACTTTTTAGTTTGACTTAATACTTCTTTCTTTAAATTTCGATTATTGATATATAC
>NZ_JAGWCS010000118.1:0-12544 GCF_020657705.1 Clostridioides sp. ZZV15-6598
CTATATAATCATCAATTTTATCATTTTCTAAACTCAAAGATATATAGCATACTTTCTTCTCATTTTTATGATTTTTGTATTCCCAGCATAATTTTATAATTCCATTTTTATTCATTGTATATAGAGAATTATTTAGATTTGGTATATATTTTAACTTATCAACCTTAATTTTTCCTTTACTCTCAACTACTTTTTCTACTATCTCTCTATTTTTATCACTCAGTTTTGATATTTTTTCATCTAATTCAGTCTCACTTAATCCATTTAGCTTTTCACCTAATAAAACTACTTTGTAATTATTTAGTTTATATCCTTTTGGATATATCAAATTTATACACTCTATATAAGTACACAAATATCTATTTTTCATCCAGTAAACCAACTCTAAATCTTCTTCTCTAAATATTGGATTTTCATCTAGTATATCTATGATTTCTTTAGTCTTTATTTTTTCATCTAAATTATCTGTAAGTTGAAATACAAAAGCTTCTGTTGGTTTATTACCTCTTCCAAATGGAACTAATATTCTATGACCAATGCTTATAACTTCCGCTAAGAATACAGGAATTTGATATGTAAATAAATTGTCTGTGTATATAGTATTACTTCTAACTATTACCTTTGCATATTTTTTCATTGTAAAACCCCTACTTAAAATTAATTCTACTGCTCATATTTTAACACATTTTATAATATATCAAAAAATCTCAGCGTATCTAAAAAGTTTCAAGTTATTACTAATATTAGATATATCTTAATAATTAACTATTAATTATATTTTATACTTTATGGCAAAATAAATGCTGAAAACCACAATTTAACTGACATTTGCGAGTTTTTACTCGCTAAAAGTAAATTGCGGCTTTCAGCCACTTTAGCTGTGATAAAATACACAAATATCATATTTAAAAAAGTTCTTATTTCTCAAGTAACACTTTAATCTTATTTAAGATAACATTAGCTACTTCTTCCTTTTTCATTTTAGGGTACTCAGTAATATTTCCTTCTGTATCTATTATTTTTACAATATTAGTATCAGTTCTAAAACCAGCTCCCTCTTTAGTTAAATCATTTGCCACAATAAAATCTAAATTTTTCTTTTCAATTTTTCCTTTGGCATGTTCTATTAGGTCGTTAGTTTCAGCAGCAAATCCAACTAATATCCTATCTTCCTTTATTTTTCCTATTTCATAAGCAATATCATAATTCCTACTTAATTCTATTGATAAATCATCATTATTCTTTTTAATCTTTTTGTCAGAATAAGTTTTTGGCTTATAATCTGCAACTGCTGCACTTTGAATTACTATTTTATTTTCATTTAAATTTGATACTACTGACTCATACAAATCTTGTGCTGATTCTATTTGTACAAATTTTTTAAGGTTTTGTGGGATAGAGAGATTTGTAGGACCTGATATTAATGTTACATCAGCACCTCTAGATATAGCCTCTCTAGCTATAGAATATCCCATTTTACCAGAAGACCTATTAGTTAAATATCTTACTGGGTCTATACTTTCTACAGTTGGTCCAGCTGTAACTATTATACTTTGACCTTTTAAATCTTGTTCTTTTGTAAGATTAGCTAAAACTGCCTCTACTATTACATCTGGATTAGCTAGTTTTCCTGCTCCAATATCTCCACATGCAAGTCTTCCACTTTCTGGTTCTATAAATTTATATCCAAAGTTCTCTAAAGTTTTTATATTTTTTTGCACAATTGGATTTTCATACATATTAGTGTTCATAGCTGGTGCTATTAAAACTTGTGCTTTTGTTGCCATAACAGTAGTTGTTAGCATATCATCAGCTATACCATTTGCAATTTTTCCTATAACATTTGCACTTGCTGGTACTATTAAAAATAAATCTGCTTTTTTTGCTAATGATATATGTTCAACTTCCCAAGATTTTGGTTCTTCAAACATATCCTCTACTACATAATTTTGACTTAGTGATTGAAGTGTAAGTGGTCTAACAAATTCTGTTGCTGATTTTGTCATTATAACATGGATATTTGCATTTAATTTTTTTAATTTACTTACAACATCACAAGCCTTGTATGCAGCTATTCCGCCGCTTATGCCAATTACAACAGTCTTATTTTTTAGCATGACCTTACTCCTCTTCTGAAATTTGTTGGTGTTGCTCAGCGTAGTGTCTAGCTTCTTCTATCTCTATTTCTTCTTCTGTTAATAATCTATATGTTATTTTTCCACTTGCAACTTCTTTAGTAGCTACACATACAGGTTTTTCCTTAGCTTTGTTTGAAACATATGGTTCGTCTCCATCAATTAACTTTCTTGCTCTCTTTGAAACAGTCCCTACTAAGTAATATCTGTTGTCTATTTTTTCTAGTACCTCATTGATAGATGGTTTTAACATAATTATAATTCCTCCTTAAATTTCTCTATTATAATATTTTTATATCTGCTAACTTTATTCTTTTCAGATGATATTATACCTTCTATTTCTTTAGCAGATGTTTTTACATCTTCATTAAATATAAAATAATCATAATCTTTAATCATTTTTATTTCTTCATATGCACAACTAAATCTCTTTTCTATTTCTTCTTCTGTCTCTGTACCTCTTCCAACAATTCTATTTTTTAGTTCTTCAAGTGATGGAGGTAATACAAATATAAATACACCTTCTGGACAAACCTCTTTTATTTGTTTTGCTCCTTGCATTTCAATTTCTAGTAGCACATCCTGTCCTTTTTCTAAACATTCCATTATTGCTGCTTTTGGAGTTCCATAAAAATTATCATAAATTTGAGCATACTCCAAAAACTCACCTTTTCCTATCATATCTTCAAACTTTTCTTTACTTATGAAGAAATAATTTACTCCATCAACTTCTCCTGCTCTTGGTTTTCTTGTAGTAGCTGATACAGAAAGTTTTATTGTATCATTTTCTCTAAGTAGTTCTTTGCAAATAGTACCTTTTCCTGCACCTGATGGACCTGATACAACTAGCAATAATCCTTTTTTTGTAAACATTTAAATATTCCCCTTCTAATATTGTATTCTTACTCTATATTTTGTATTTGTTCTCTTATTTTTTCTAACTCACTTTTCACCTCTACTACTAAATTAGTTATATTTATATCAGATGATTTTGAACCTATTGTATTAGTTTCTCTGTTCATCTCTTGTATTAAGAAATCAATTTTTCTACCTATAGAATCGTCTTTAAATATAGTTTTTTTAAGCTGACCAATATGACTTTTAAATCTAACTATCTCTTCTGTTATACTACTTTTATCTGCGTATATTGCAACTTCTTGTGCTAACCTATTTTCATCTATTATACTTGGGTCTTCTAGCATTTCACTTATTCTTGAATTTAATTTTTCTCTATAGTCTTCTACAACACTACTTGAATGTTTTTCAATTTCTTCTATGTGATTTTTTAATAAATCACATCTCATTGTAATATCTTCAGCTAGTTTTTTACCTTCTTCACTTCTCATTTCTCTCAGTTTTATCATTGCATCTTCTACTGCTTGATTCAACATCGACCATAGTAAATCTTCATCTTCATCTTTTTCTTCTATTTTTATAATATCAGGAAATCTTGCAACATTCATAACACTAATATCATCTATAATATCAAATTTGTTTTTTATTTCTTTTAATATATCTATATATTGAGATGCTAATCCTTCATCAAAATTTAAGTTTACATCTTCTTTGCCTAATAAGTCAAATTTTATGTATAAATCAACTCTTCCTCTTTTCACATAGTTTTTTACTAAATTTCTAACTTTATCCTCTAAAAATGAAATTTTTCTTGGAAGACGTATATTTATATCTGAATATTTATGATTTATTGTTTTACATTCTACTAAAAAATAATAGTTGTCGTCTTTGTATTCTCCTCTTCCAAAACCAGTCATACTTATAGCCATTAATTAAACCTCCAAAACACCTTCACATATTTTTACTGCTGGACCTGTCATATAAGAAAACTCTCCTATATCTATTCGTACTGTTCCACCTTGAGAAGTCACATTTACACTATTTTCTACCATATCAAGTAAATTACATACTATTGCTGATGCAGTCATACCTGTTCCACATCCTAAAGTATATCCACAACCTCTTTCCCAAGTATAGACATGTATATTATACTTATCTTCTACTTTTACAAAATTTACATTCGTTTTTTTAGGAAATATTTTATTATTTTCAATCTCTTTTCCATATTTACAAACTTCATCTACATTTAATTCATCCACTATAACCACAGTGTGAGGAACCCCCATCAACATAGATGTAATCTTAAACTCTTTATCTAAAACTTTTATATTTTCTTGTACAAAACGTTCTTTATCAGTCAACACAGGAATATCTTTAGCTAAAAAACTTCCTTTTCCCATATTAACTTTTATAGTATTTATTTCTCCATTTATAGTGTTTATTTTTATATTTTTTATACCATCTAGTGTATCTACTGTAAAATTGTCTTTTTTAACTATGCCATTATCATAAACAAACTTACAAAAACATCTAAGTCCATTTCCACACATAGCCGCTCTTGAACCATCAGAATTATAATACACCATTTCTACATCTGCAATTTCTGAATTTTTCACAATTAGTAACCCATCCGCTCCTACAGAAAATCTTCTATGGCATACTTTTTTTGCTAAAACAGTATAATTTGATGAATCTATTTGGTCAAATCTTCCATCTATTGCAATAAAATCATTGCCTATTCCATGTAGTTTCCAAAATTTCATAAGTATCGCTCCTTTGTAAATTAACACTTAAACTATTATAACATAAAAAAATTCCCATAAACTTATAATTTATGGGAAAAGTTTTGTAATGACAACTATAATTTGAGGATGTGAGGGAGAGTTGCCATTACAATTAGGGTAATTATATTATGTTTTTAAGCTAGTTCTTTCTATATTTATATAATAATGTTTCTATATGAATTTTATGTATAGTTTATTTAAACTGTATATGAATTTTTTAAATAAAATATTTAACATATGCTATTTAGTTTTTTTGAACATACCTAATTAGCATATACCAATTAATTCTTTAAGTGTTTTTAAAACATAATCTAAATCTTTTCTAGTAATGTCTACATGAGTTACGAATCTATACTCCCCATTTTCCATTTTATTTATTTTTATATTTCTTTCAAAAAACTCTTTTATTAAAATATCTTCTTTTATTACATCTTCACTCATTTTAAAGAATACCATACTCAGGTCTGGATTAGTATTATTTACTTCAATACCTTCAATTTTATCCAACTCACAAGCTAAATATTTTGCATTTTCATGGTCTTCATTTAATCTCAGTGTCATTTTTTCAATAGCAATTATACCAGCTGCTGCAACTATACCAACTTGTCTCATTCCCCCACCCATAACTTTTTGCTTTCTTCTAGCTTTTGCTATAAATTCTTTACTTCCAGCAAGAATAGAACCCATTGGTGCAGCTAAACCTTTTGATACACAGAACATAACACTGTCACAACATTCTGCAATTTCTTTAGCTTCTACACCTAAAGTTAATGCTGCATTAAATAATCTTGCTCCATCTAAATGAACTGGTAAATTGTGTTTTTCAGCTATTTTTTTAATTTCTTTTAAATTGTCAAGACTTACAACAGTTCCACCTGAATATGCATTTTCTACACATATAAGGCCTGTTTGTGGTTCATGTATATCATCTCTCCTAATTGCCTTCTCAACAAGTTCAGGATTAAGAGCTCCACTTTCATCTTCATCTATAGTTCTAAGTTGAACTCCAGCTATTACAGCAGGTGCTCCAACTTCATGAGTCACAATATGATACCCTTTACCAATAATGATTTCTTGACCTCTTAGGCAATGAGTAAACAAAGCTAACTGATTTCCAAAAGTTCCACTTGGAAGGAAAATAGCATCTTCTTTTCCAACTTTGGCTGCTGCTAATTCTTCAAGTTTATTTACAGTAGGGTCATCTCTAAAGATTGAATCTCCAACAGGAGCCTTTGCCATGGCTTCTCTCATTTCATCAGTAGGCATAGTAACAGTATCACTTCTTAAATCAATAAATTTCATTTTTTCAACCTTCTTTCATATTTGTATACTATACAGCTTTAATATTTATTTAGTTTTGTAAAGTTTATATGATTTTATGAGTTATTCTTTACACACTAATTATACTACATTTGTTTTATATTTAAGCAAATTTAAATTATTAATTTGAAAATATAATGCTTATTCTCTTGTAAGTATATCCTGTAAGTATAAATAATTATAAAATTTACACATTAATTCATGTTGTTTAAATTCCCCCTAGTCATAGAGCATATATTATGTGTATAATTAATTTACTGACTTATTTTGGTCAAAGAAAGGGGTGCTATATATGGCATTAGATGGATTAGTTATACATTCAATAGTAGATGAATTATCATCAAAACTTACAGGTGGAAAAATAGATAAGATTCATCAACCTGAAGATGATGAGGTAATTTTTAATATAAGAAACAACAAAGAAAATTTTAGATTGGTTTTAAGTGCAAGTGCTTCAAATCCTAGGGTTTATTTAACAAGCAATTATAAAAAAGAAAATCCCCTAAAGGCTCCTATGTTTTGTATGTTGCTTAGAAAATATATACAAGGTGGAAATATTATAGAAATTTCTCAAATTGGTTTTGAAAGAATAATAAAAATCAGTGTTGAGTCTTTAGATGAATTAAAAGAAAAGACAATCAAAAATATTATAATTGAGATTATGGGAAGACATAGTAATATAATAGTAACTCATAGTGAAGATGATAAAATTATAGATTCTATAAAAAGAGTGCCTTTTAGTATAAGTAGAGTTCGTCAGGTTTTACCTGGTCATAGTTACTCATTGCCACCAAAGCAAGATAAACTTAACCCTCTTGATAATATATCTAAAGATTCATTTATTGGTAATATAAATGAATTTGACGGCCCTATTTTTAAGTCCATATATTCTAAATTTTTAGGTATAAGCCCTACTATCGCCAAAGAAATTTGTTATAGGGCAGATGTAAATCAAAACGCTATTATCAAAGATATATCTAGTCAACAGTTTGATTCTTTATACAAAGAATTTTGTAGTTTATTTAATGATATAAACTCTAATAAATTTTCACCTTGTATTGTTATAGATAAAAAATTAGATAAAGTAGTTGATTTCAGTTGTGTCAATCTTACATTGTTTAATGATTTATCATATATCAATAAGGAAAGTATGTCTAATATACTAGAAGATTTCTACAGAACTAAAGATATTAAAGATAGAATCAATCAACGTTCATCTGACTTAAAGAAAAGCATATCTGTTAAACTGGATAGGCTTTATAACAAACTTAGAAAGCAAGAAGAAGAATTGTTAGAGTCTGAAAATGCAGATATTTATAAAGTAAAGGGTGAACTAATTACATCATATATATATATGGTAGAGAAAGGTATGGAAAGTGTTGAAGTTGCCAATTTTTATGATGAAGATTGTAAAAATGTAACAATAGAATTAAATAAAAACTTGACTCCATCTGAAAATGCTCAAAAATATTTTAAAAAGTATACTAAAATGAAACATGCTAAGGTTGAAATATCTCACCAAATTTCATTGAATAAAGAAGAAATAGATTACTTAGAAAACATAATTTTGAGTATTGAGAACTGTGAAAATTTAGCTGAATTGCAAGATATAAAAGAAGAACTTGGTAAAGTTGGATATATCAAAGCACAAAAGAAAAGTAGTAAAAAAGATACTATGCCTTCTACAAAACCTCATGAATTTATTTCTTCTGATGGATTTAAAATCTTGGTTGGAAAAAACAACAAACAAAATGATTATCTTACATTAAGACTTGCTGATAATGATGACTTATGGATGCATACAAAAAATATTCCAGGTTCTCATGTAATAATAAAGTGTGCTGGTAAAGAAATTACTGATAACACTATATTTGAGGGAGCTATGTTAGCTGCATTTTTTAGCAAATCAAAGCTTTCTTCTCAAGTACCTGTAGATTATACAAAGAAAAAAAATGTAAAGAAACCTAGTGGTTCTAAACCTGGTATGGTTATCTATGAAACTAATAGTACTATTTATGTTACTCCAGAAGAAGAAATGGTAGCTAAACTTAAGATTAAATCTGAATAAAATATAGCTCATCAATACAAAAATTAATTACTGATAGATAATTGTATATTTATCCTATTAACTTAAAGTAGTGGCATTCTTATTATATAAGAATGCCACTTTTAATTTTATTTATTTTTAGCTATTTAATAACTAATATATATATTTAAATCAATTAACTTCTGTTTTTATAAAAAGCTGAAAATCAATTTAATTTTGACAACTGTTTTTTATAGTTCTGATTTTTTTTAGTAATTCATTATATTCTAATTCATAACATTCTTTCTTTACATTGTCTTTTTCTATAGACAACATAGAGATAATACTTGTAAGTCTATTTTCTAATACTAAAAGATTTTCTTTCTTAATCCCTTCTTCTCTACTAGGAGTTTTTTTATTTCTACTAATAATATAATCATTATAATTACAATCAAACTCCTTTATACTCTTATCTTTTATTTCTAAAAAATAGTCACAAATATGAGATATAAATACTCTGTCATGAGACACTATAAGCATAGTTTTATCAGTATTTATCAATGCTTTTTCCAATGCTTCCATAGATTTTATATCCAAATAATTAGTCGGCTCGTCAAGAACTAAAAAATTATTATCTTCTAGTATTATTTTACATAGAGCTACCTTTACTTTTTCGCCTCCACTAAGAACTTTAACTTTTTTATAAACAGTATCACCTTTAAATCCAAATAAATTTAAATTTATTCTTATAAAAAACTCCTTAAATGAACTATTTGCTTTGATATTGTACAAAATACTCTTTTCCTCATCTAATAAATCTTGATTTTGGTCAAAATAACCTGTCTTTACCTTGTTATTTATCTTTATACAATCATTTTTATTACTAAGTATTTCTCTTATTAGAGTACTTTTTCCACATCCATTATCACCTAATAAAGCTATTTTCTTACCTCTTTTTATCTTGAAAGAAATATTATCTAGTAAAAGCTTTTTTCCCACATTTAAACTTAAATCCTTTAATTCCACTAAGTTTTTGCTGATTATTTCCATACCATCCTGTATTTTAATATTCATATCCGCAGAAACTTTAGGTTTATCCTTTACTTCCAATTTCTCAATTCTACTTTTTAATGCTTTTACACTTGAATCTATTTTTTTCTTATTTGTTTGACCACCCATTTTATGTAGTCTAGCTTCTGAATTCCCCATTCGTTTTGGAGTTTTCCTTATGCCATCACTTAAAGCTTTTTTTCCTAAAAGAGCCTTCTCCAATCTTTTTTTCTCACTTACATATTCTTGATATTCAAAGTCACCTCTTTTTATCTCCTCATCCTTTTGTTCTAAATAATCAGAGTAATTACCTTTATAAGCTTTTAATTTACCACTTTCCAACTCCAATATAGTTGTACATAATTCATCCAAAAAACGTCTGTCATGAGATATTAATAATAATGCTCCTTTATGTCTTTTAAACATATTTTCCAAAATATCTATACTCTTTTTATCTAAGTTTGAAGTTGGCTCATCTGCTATTATTATATTTTTCTTATTATTCAGTGCATCTGCTATCTTTAGCTTAACTTTTTCTCCTCCAGATAAATAATCTTCAAATTTATCTGGTGCATTTAATAGACTTTTTTCTTTACTATCATTACATTTTTCAATATTATTTTCACTCTGACTTATATATGAATAGCTCTCTGTAAGATAAATACACCCTTCATCAATTTCTATTTCACCTAATATTACTTTTAATAAAGTTGTTTTTCCCTGACCATTTGAACCAACTAAACCTATTCTCTCATTTTCTAATATTTCAAGTTTATCTATATCCAAAATTAATTTATCAGCATAATATTTTTTTAAATTTTCTACTTTTATTAACATCATAAAAAAATCCCTCCCTGGTATACTTAAATATAAGGAGAGATTTACATAAATAGGCACAATAACTAAACGTATAGACTATAATCTACTCTCCTTAATTTAAGCATCATAAATAAAGCCACCAATTATAGGCTTTTCAAAATTTACAATACTTTAAATTATAAAAAATAGATTATATTCTCATCTTCCCAGTTACCTTACCCTTTCTTTTATTTATTTTTAATCATTATATCAACATTGATTGCCAATGTCTATAGAAAATTGATTATTTAAAATAATAACACTTAATTAATTATTATTTTTCAACTTTAAAATCTTGATTATTTAATATTCTATTTAACACAATACCGACAATTGCAGCCAAACTAAGACCAGTTATCTTTACAGTACTTGTTATAGGAATTCCTATAGAAATCCCTTTATTAGATAAGTAAGTTGTTCCAAGACCTATCAATAATATAACTGCTATTATCAATATATTTACTTTACTTTCTACACAAGAGCTATCTCTTATAGTTTTTAATCCAACATAAGTTATCATTGAAAATAACATTATACTAATTCCACCCATAACTGAACCTGGTATACTTTGAAGAAATCCTCCAAACTTCCCTACACATGCAAGCAATATAGCAAATACTGCTGTACGTCTAAGTATTGAAGGGTCATAGTTTTTAGTTATCGCAAGTACTGCTGTATTTTCTCCATAAGTTGTGTTCGCTGGTCCACCTAAGCATCCTGCTACTATAGTTGCAAATCCATCACCAAGTAACGTTCTGTTTAATCCTGGATTCTCTATAAAGTTTTTTCCTACTACAGCACCATTAGTAGTCATATCTCCTATATGCTCCATAAATACAGCTAAAACAACTGGAGATATAATCACAATTGCTCCTAAACTAAACTTAGGAATTGTAAAGTTAGGTATAGCAAGTAAACTTGCTTCTGTTATCGTAGTTACATCTACCATACCTAGTGCCAAACATATTATATATCCAGAAAAAACAGCTATTAATATACCTAATTGTTTTATAAATCCTCTACCAAACTTATTAGTCAAAATTGCTATTGCTAAGGTCATAAATGCTATTATAAAATTAGCTGAAGCCATATTAAAAGCTGTTGGCAATAAATTTAAACCTATAACTGCTATCATAGCTCCTGTAACTTGTGCTGGAAAATATAACTTAATTTTATCTACTCCAACTATTTTTACTATAATTGACATTATAATATAAATTAATCCTGCTACTATTATACCACCCTGAGCATATGCTAAATCTCCTCCATAAGCTTCTTTAGCTGCTAGTATAACAGGAATAAAAGCAAAACTTGAACCTAAAAATGCAGGTACTTTTCCTTCTGTACAAAAATGAAATATAAGTGTACCAACACCAGCACAAAAAATTGCAACTGATGGGTTAAAGCCTGTTAAAATGGGAACTAGTACTGTCGCTCCAAACATGGCCAATAAATGTTGTAAAGACATTATCGTTTTTTTCATAAAAACCTCCAAAAATTATTATATATGAATAAATCCTTTGTTCAATTAATATCTTTTAATTAATTATAATTCCCTAGATTCTATTTTTTAATCTCTATATACTTACTATGCAAACTATCATTTTTTTACATTTTACGACATTGAAAGCCCAAATAAAGGAGAATAGAGACTACATTAATATACACATTAATAAACTCGTATTATTTATTTTGTGCAATATATGTAAGCTTTATCCTCCTCCATGACTATACAATGCTGAGCTTTTATATAATATTAAAAAATAACTATTCTTTGATTGTAACTGAATCTTCTCCATCAATTTCTAATAAACTAACAGATATAATTTCATGTCTTGAAGTAGGGACATTTTTTCCTACATAATCTGCTCTTATAGGCAATTCTCTATGTCCTCTGTCCACTAATACTGCTAATTGTATTGATTTAGGTCTTCCTATATCAATAATAGCGTCAAGTGCTGCTCTTACAGTTCTTCCTGTATATAACACATCATCAACTAAAACTACTGTTTTATCATCCACATTAAAGTCTAGATATGTTCCCTTGACTACTGGTTCAACATTAATTTTTTCTAAGTCATCTCTATAAAGTGTTATATCGATATCTCCAGTGTCTACTTTTGTTCCTTCTATTTGTTCTATTCTTTTAGAGATTCTATTTGCAATTGGTACACCTCTAGTCTTTATTCCAACTAAGACTAGGTTTTCTACACCTTTATTTCTTTCAATTATCTCATGACTTATTCTAGTAATTGCTCTTGCTATAGCCTTTTCATCCATTAATTGAGCTTTTTCTACCATATCATAACTATTGTCAAAAAAATATACTCTCTTTTATTTTGACAAATCTACTCCTCTCTCTTAAATTTTTATAACACCACTTTATTAAAATTTTCAATTTAAACAACAAAAAACTTCTCATCACAAGACAAGAAGCTTTTATATAAAAAAATATATAGTCTAATTCAGCAATTGTCTTACGATATCTCTGTATCGTTTAAAGATAATTTTTATAC
>NZ_JAGWCS010000119.1:0-12525 GCF_020657705.1 Clostridioides sp. ZZV15-6598
GTTATACCCAAATATAAATTTTATAAATTTTTTTTTATAATAAATTATTTCCACATATTCCAATTTATAGCAATCTTATTATTACATGTATGGAGGTATCTGTTGTTTTCTTACTATCTCCAATTCTTTAATTTCTATAAACTTAACTACATTTACTTTATAGTTTTCTTTAGATTTTATATATAAAACATCTTCTTCTATTTTTTTACCCTCAATAAACTTTTTTGACCATCTTAAAAGTTCGTCAAAATTATCTATTTCCTCTTTTACAAAAGTATCACTTTCACTGGTAAAATATTTAATGATTATTTTAGTTACTTCCAATATATATCATCCTCTACTTTTAAATTAATATTTTCATTTATAAATTTATTATTTGTCTAAAAATTTTTTTTAAACAAAATAAATTTATATATTTGAAATCAACATTTTTACCTAATTTGAATTATATTAATGCATTTTAATCTATTTTTCCTTGTACCTAATATTATATTGTGATATAATTAATAAGTTATTTTAATCGAAGGGAGCAACAAAAATGTCACAAAAACATAAAATTATAAATATCGCAGTTATTGCCCACGTTGATGCAGGAAAATCAACATTAGTTGATGCTTTCCTTTCTCAAAGTGGTGTTTTTAGAGAAAATGAAGTAGTTAAAGACTGCGTTATGGACAGCAACGACCTTGAGAAAGAAAGAGGCATAACTATATATTCAAAAAACTGTGCAATAAACTACCAAGACTATAAAATAAATATAGTTGATACACCAGGACATAGCGACTTTTCTTCTGAAGTTGAACGTGTTATGAAAACTGTTGACACAGTTATTTTACTAGTTGATGCAAGCGAAGGCCCAATGCCTCAAACTAGATTTGTTTTACAAAAATCTTTAGAGTTCGGTTTAAAACCAATACTATTTATCAATAAAATTGATAAAAAAGACCAAAGAGCGGAAGAAGTAGTTAATGAAGTTTTCGATTTATTTGTTGACTTAAATGCAACAGACGAACAATGTGAATTCCCTATAATATATGGAATAGCTAAACAAGGTATAGCTAAACTTGAAATGGATGATGATAGTGAAGACCTGTCTCCGCTATTTAAAACTATTGTAAATCATGTTGAAGCTTATCCTGATTACGACAATGAACCTCTACAATTCCAAATATCAGCTCTTGCATATGATGATTATGTAGGTAGACTTGGTATAGGTAGAATCTATAAAGGAACACTTAGAAGCAATGAACAAGTTGCTATATGTAGAGAAGGTTCTGTTGTATCTAGAGGAAAAGTATCAAGACTTTCTGTATATGAAGGTTTAAAACAAGTTGAAGTGAATGAAGCTACTAGTGGAGAAATAGTTGTTATATCTGGTATTCCTGATATATCTATAGGAGAAACTCTATGTGATTTAGATAATCCACTTCCTATGGAAATGATAAAAATAGAAGAACCTACTCTTTCTATGAACTTCTTAGTAAATGATTCTCCATTTGTTGGAAAAAGCGGTAAATTCGTTACAACTAGACATTTAAAAGACAGACTTGAAAAAGAACTTGAAGTAAATGTAGGACTTAAAGTTGAACCTCTTGATACTACTGATGGATATAAAGTTTCTGGACGTGGAGAGCTTCACTTATCTATACTTCTTGAAAATATGAGACGTGAAGGTTATGAAGTTGGTGTTTCTAAGCCTGAAGTTTTAATGCATAAAGAAGATGGAAAATTAATGGAACCAGTAGAAAGAGTTATTGTAAACTGTCCAGAAGTTTATTCAGGTACTATTATAAATGAATTGAATATGAGAAAAGGTATGATGGAATCTATGTCAATAGAAGGAGACTATGTAAAAATAGAATTCTTAGCTCCTACTCGTGGTCTTTTAGGATATAGAAGTGAGTTTATAAATGCTACTCGTGGAGAAGGTACTCTAGTTCGTTCATTTGAAAAATTTGAAGAATTTAAAGGTGAAATACCGTCAAGAGGAAATGGTGTCTTAATAGCACAAGGTCCTGGTGTTACTATGGGATATTCTCTTAATGCTTTAAGTGATAGAGCTACTATGTTCGTAGATCCTGGCGTAGAAGTTTATGAAGGTATGGTAATTGGTATGAATTCTAGAAAAGATGACATGGTAGTTAATCCTTGTAAAAACAAGAAAATGAGTAACGTACGTGCTTCTGGTTCAGATGATGCTATAAAATTATCGCCTCCTAGAATATTCACTCTTGAGGAAGCATTAGAATTTATAGAAGATGATGAGTTAGTTGAAATTACACCAGATTCTATAAGACTTAGAAAAAGATTATTAAATGAACATGATAGATTAAGATATAATAAGTCTAGACAAGGTAAATAAATTCTAACATCTATTTACTAAAATAGCCATATAATACTTAAAGATATATTTTCTTTATAGTGTTATATGGCTATTTTTATTTAAGAGTTATATTTATTCAACATTTATATAATTAGCTGCTTGGACAGCTGCAATAGCACCATCTGAAGCTGCTGTTATTATTTGACGTAAAAACTTAGTTCTGCTATCTCCTGCTACATATACACCTTCAACTGATGTTGTACAGGACTCATCTGAAACTATATACCCACCTTCATCTAACTCAAGAACATTTTCAAACATTTTATTGTTAGGTTTAAGTCCTATAGCAATGAAAATACCACTTACATCTATAGTTCTTTTCTCCTCAGTTTTTAAGTCTTTTACTTCTATTCTTGATACTGTCTTTTCACCTTCTATTTTTTCTACACCATGACTGTAAAGTATCTCAATATTTTTTCTTGCCTTTACTGACTTTTCTAATACTTCTTCACCTCTAAAGTCATCTCTTCTGTGAATTAAGTACACTTTTGTACAATTATTAGCTAAGAATAAAGCATCTTCTAGTGCAGTATTTCCACCACCAACGATTGCAACTTCTTTATTCTTAAAAAAGGCTCCATCACATGTTGCACAATAAGATACCCCTCTACCTGTAAACTCTTTTTCTCCAATACATCCTAATTTACGTCTTTCAACTCCATTTGCAAGGATAACAGCCTTTGCTTTATGTTCTCCTGATGCTGTTTTAATAATTTTTACTTTATCTTCTAGATTTATCTCTTCTACTTCATCAAACTGAATATCAACACCCTGAGCGACTGCTTGATTATATATGTTAGTAGAAAACTCTATACCAGAAATTTTTTGAACTGCTGGATAATTCTCTACCTCAGATGTACTTGCAACTTGACCTCCATAAATACTTTTTTCAAAGACTGTTACACTTAAGCCTGCTCTCATAGCATAAATTGCTGAAGTTAAACCTGCTGGTCCAGCACCAATTACAATAATATCTACCATGACAATTTACCTCTCTTTATATTATTATTTCTTATATATTATTCTCATTATTCTTATACTTTACTATTATTATCCATATATACTATAAACAAAACATTATTTTTTGTTAGTTTATAGAAAATATTAATTTAAAAACTGATAGCTATAAATAAAGTATTATTTTTTACATCTTAACTTTATTTAATTATATGTTAACTTTATTTAATAAATATATAAAAAAACTGTAAATAAAAAGTAATTTTTACTTACAGTTCTACTTATTTATATAATTTAAAACCTTATTGGTTATCATTTACAGTATCTTCTAATATATTGCTTTCTGATATATATGATAGAATTGAAAGTCCATACATAACCAAAACTAATGCTGCTGTTATAAGTACTATTCCCATATTTAATACCTCCTTTTGTTTACAGTATACTCTTATTATGTGAAATACTTGTGAATTTAATTTGAACATATTTGTAATTTTACATAGTATTTTTTTCAAATTAAAATTTATATACTTTTATTAAGTCAAATACAATTAATTGTTTAAATATTAACGCTATTCATCTATATTTATATGATATACCATATAATTACATTTTTCAAATTAAAGTTTTGTAAACTTTTTTTGTAATATAGTGTAGTATAAAATTGTAATATTACAGAGATGTAACTCTTATCTTCTAATTAAATTTTATTGAAATATGCTTCATTTCCATGAAAATCCAAGTTTTTATAGATTTAAAAAGGTTAAAAAAATATTCTCTTAGAAGTCAATTTGATTACAATTTTTTTACATTTCAAAAAATATTTTTCCCAAATTTTTATATTAATGCTTGACTTTGTCTGTTTTATATTCTAGAATAATTAATAATATTAAGAATATTGAAAGGCTTTGATTAGGAAGAGTAAATCTGAATCGGTTACCAGAGAAGGAAACTATTAGCTGAAAAGTTTCTTTAACTAGAAAGATTGAAAACTACCTAGGAGCTTCTATCTGAAGTTATCTTATGATTTTAGTAAGAATAGACGTTTTACTACTTACGTTAAAGTATCAAGTGGATTTTTTAAAATCAATTTGGGTGGAACCGCGGGAAACAGATTCTCGTCCCTTTTTTAGGGATGAGGGTCTTTTTTTATTATCTAAATTCAGTTTTTAAAATATTCTGTATCTAGTTTAATTAGCTAATTAAAAATTTAAAATATATGGAGGATTATAGAAATGTATTATTCAAGTACAAGAAGCACCAAAGAAAAAGTAACTGCATCACAAGCAATAATAAAAGGAATTTCAAACGATGGTGGTCTTTATGTTCCAAGTGAATTTCCAAATGTAAAAAATAAACTTATAGATTTAGTAAATTTAACTTATTCCCAAATAGCATTTTTTGTACTTAGTAAATTTTTATGTGATTTTACTGAAGCTGAAATTAAGGATTGTATAACAAATGCATATGACGAAAAATTTGATTGTACTAGTATCGCTCCATTAAATAAAGTAAATGATGCTTATTTCTTGGAATTATATCATGGTCCAACTTTAGCATTTAAGGATATGGCACTTACTATAATGCCTCATCTTCTTAAAACATCTATTAAAAAAGATAATTTAGAAAAAGATGTTGTAATTCTTACTGCTACATCTGGAGATACAGGAAAAGCAGCACTTGAAGGTTTTAAAGATATAGACAAGATAAAAATAATTGTATTCTTTCCAGAAGATGGTGTAAGTGCAGTGCAAAAACTTCAGATGAAGACTCAAACTGGAAAAAATACATATGTAGTTGGTATAAAAGGAAATTTTGATGATGCACAATCTGGTGTAAAGAGAATTTTCTCTGATAAGGAATTTAATGAAAAACTATTAGATAGTAATTATATATTATCTTCTGCTAATTCAATTAACATAGGAAGACTTCTTCCTCAAGTCGCATACTATTTTTATTCATATATGAAATTGGTAGATAGTGATGAAATAAAGTTAAATGACAAAATAAATTTTGTAGTACCAACTGGTAATTTTGGTAATATTTTAGCTGGATATTATGCTAAGCAAATGGGGCTTCCAATAAATAAATTGATATGTGCATCAAATGACAATAATGTGCTTTATGATTTCTTTAAAACTGGTGTATATGATAAAAATAGAGCATTGAAATTGACTTCTTCACCTTCTATGGATATATTAATTTCCAGTAATTTAGAAAGATTATTATTTGAAATCTCAAATAGAAATACTGAAACTGTAAGCAGACTTCTATCTGACCTTAATGATGATGGAGTTTATAAAATAAATGAAGATATGAAAAAAAATCTGGCTTCATTCTATGGCGAATATTCTAATGAGGAAGAAGTTAAAAACACTATAAATAATGTTTTTAAAAATTACAATTATTTAATTGATACTCATACTGCTGTTGCATATAATTGTTATGAAAAATACAAAAAAGAAACTTCTGATGACACAAAAACTGTTATTGTAAGTACTGCAAGCCCATTTAAGTTTTCTGAAGATGTTTTAAAGTCTATAGACTCTAATTTTGGAAATCTTGATGATTTTGCCATAATAGATAGATTATCAAATATTGCTGAGGTAGATATACCAAAACCTATTAGAAATCTTCAAAATGCAGAAATACTACATAAAGATATTTATGAAAAAGATGAATTAAAAATAGCTATAGAAAAATTCTTAAAGGTATAGGTGATTATTATGTTAGAAATTATAGTTCCTGCAACAAGTGCAAATATAGGTCCAGGATTTGATTGTCTTGGAATTGCTCTAAATATATATAATAAATTTTATGTTGAAGAAATCGAAAGCGGTCTTGAAATAGAAGGTTGTGAAGATGCCTACAAAAATGAAAATAATTTAGTTTATACATCTATGAAATACTTCTTTGATAAAGTTAAGCCAGCTAAAATACCTGCTGGTATCAAAATAAAAATCCAAAGTGATGTACCTATATGTAGAGGTCTTGGTAGTAGTGCCTCTTGTATAGTTGCTGGTGTTATAGCTGCAAATGCTCTATCAAATTCTAATTTAGATAAATGTCAGTTGTTAAATATAGCTTCAGAAATAGAAGGACATCCAGATAATGTTGCTCCTGCTATTTTAGGTAATATGGTTGTTTCTGT
This sequence comes from Clostridioides sp. ZZV15-6598, assembly GCF_020657705.1. Lineage (NCBI taxonomy): Bacteria > Bacillati > Bacillota > Clostridia > Peptostreptococcales > Peptostreptococcaceae > Clostridioides > Clostridioides sp. ZZV15-6598. Next base: position 6,492 of record NZ_JAGWCS010000119.1, read on the forward strand.
TACTGATAATGATAATATACACTATGATATTATAGAAATCCCTAATGAACTCAAATTTTGTGCAATGATACCTAATTTTAAACTATCAACTGAAAAAGCTAGAGGTGTTTTACCAAAAGAAATACCATATTCTGATGGAGTGTTTAATGTTAGTAGAGTCGCTTTACTTGTGTCTGCTCTGTTAAACAAAAACTTTGACCTTCTTAAAGTCGCTTGTCAAGATAAATTGCATCAAGATTATAGGGGTACTTTAATTGAAAACTACAATGATATTGTTAAAAAATCTGAACAATTAGATAGTATTGGCGTATTCTTAAGTGGAGCTGGACCTACTATAATGGCTTTGATAAAAGAAAATGATGATAATTTCGTGGATAATCTGAGAGAATATCTATCAAACTTAAAATCTAATTGGGAAATAAAAGAGTTGTGTTGTGATTCTAAAGGAGCAGTTTTAAATATTATATAATTATTGTCTCACATATAAAATATAACTACTCTTTTATTATAATTTGTAGTATAATAATTAGGACTAGGTAATAATATTAAGTATTATAATCTAGTTCTTTAAACATGTTTACATTGAGGAGGGATTATCATAAAAGAGTTAATAATTGGAGATTTAGTTGCAAAAGTTCCTATAATTCAAGGTGGAATGGGCGTTGGTATATCTAGATCATCACTTGCTGGTGCTGTTGCTAAGCTTGGTGGTGTTGGTGTAGTTTCTGGGGTTCAAATTGGTTATGATGAGGAAGATTTTGAGACTAACACTATAAATGCAAATTTAAGAGCTATAAAAAAACATATTTCTAGAGCGAAAGAAATTTCAAATGGTGGCATTATTGGCATTAATTTCATGGTGGCTATGAAAGAATATGAAACATATGTAAAAGAAGCTGTTAAAGCTGGTGTAGACCTTATAATATCTGGGGCTGGACTTCCTAATAAACTACCATCTTTGGTAAAAGGAAGTAATGTAAAAATAGCACCTATAGTTTCTACTGCAAAAGCTGCCCGTGTAATTTTAAAAATGTGGGATAGAAAAGATAAAACTACTGCTGACTTAATAGTTGTTGAAGGTCCAAAAGCTGGTGGTCATCTTGGATACTCTAATGAGGAGCTTGATAACATAGATTCTATAGACTATGATAAGGAATTTGTTGAGATATTAAAAGTTGCAAATAATTACGGAGAAAAATTTGGTAAGAACATTCCAGTTGTTGCTGCTGGTGGTATAACTTCTAGTAGTGATGTAAAAAAATATATCGATATGGGAGCAAGTGGTGTACAAGTTGGTACGAGATTTGTTGCTACTTATGAATGTGATGCACATGAAAACTTTAAAATGGCGTATATAAATGCTACAGAAGAAGATGTACACATAGTTAAAAGCCCTGTAGGTCTTCCTGGACGTGCTATAAGAAATAAATTTATAGAAGAAGTTAAAACAAATCGTCCAGAGATAAAAAAATGTTACAACTGTTTGATTCCTTGTAACCCAAAAGAAACACCATACTGTATTTCTCAAGCATTAATTAATGCTGTTAAAGGAGATGTAGAAAATTCACTTTTATTCTGTGGCAATAATGCATATAAAATTGATAAGTTAAGTTCTGTTGAAGATGTTATCAATGAATTAATTTCTGAATTATAATTTGAAAACTTACAAATTAAATTTTTATCAAGCTAAGGATTTTTAAATATGTTACTAATCAATCTATATTAACATATTTATATCCTTAGCTTCTTTATATTCTCATCTTTATTTTTATTAAGGTACTATATAAATATAATTTACGCCATTATTAATAGTATATTTCAAAATTTCACTTGCTCTTACCTAATTTATTTTCCAATCAACTGTAGAAAATCTCATATATAAAAACTCAATCACTTACATATCATAATTAAATTTTCTTTGCTTTCTATAATATGGCTTACTGATACAATCATATCATTACATATTGTTTAATCTTCTTTTACAAGTACATTTGTTATCTCAGCTACATATAGAGTATGATAATCTTTTTGTGGATACCATCTTCCATCTATTTCTTCATCAATAAAACACTGTGGGTCAATTTTTTGACAGTGCATTTTTTTACATATAATAGCCAACTTTGCTTCTTTAAAATAAGGTGTATCATTTAAATGTTCTACATTAAATCCTGTTTTAGATATTTTATCCTCTTCTCTACCAGATACTTTACCACAATAAGAAAGTTCTTTACGAAAATCTTCATCAAAAAAAGTAAGAGAAAATGTATCTGTACTATCTATAAATTCTTTAGTATAACGTTGTGGTCTTATTACTACAAAAGCAACGTTTTTTCCCCACATAACTCCAAGTCCACCCCAACTAGCAGTCATTGTATTTACTTTACCTTCTTTTTCAGCTGTTATCAATGTCCAGTCTTTACCTATTAACTTAAATGGATTACTTTTAATTTCCTCTGACATAATCTCTTTAAATTCACTCATATCTCTAATAACCTCTCATTCTCTTATATTGATAATACTTTTATTTTCATCATAAATTATTACTAGAATTTACTTTGGAAAATAAAGTATTTTTTATTAAATATATTATAAAGAAGTAAGGATATAGATACCTATTCATTTTCTAATATATTTAATATTTTCACTCAGAATATATATATACTTTATCTCAGTTAAATATGACTATTATGTTTTACATGTAAATTATGACAAAAATATCATTTGACTAAATCAAAACTTGATTTATATACCTGGAAAAGGTATTATATTAAAGAGTGCTTAAAATACTTCTTTTGTATATAGGCCTGTATAAAATAATAAATAAGGAGAGTGATGAGCAATGGATACTAGTCCGTTGCGGAGAGAATTTTTTACAATTTCATCACTTAATAATATCTAAATTTAAAACTAATACAGATATTCAGTTATATAAATTAGTTAATTAATAGATACTATTAAATGATGAGATTTATATAAAACTGAATAAAGGATGTGTTGCCATGATAAGATATTACAAAACTATAGATTCAAAATTAGAGAAACTTAGTTTTTTTGAAGATGGCTGTTGGATAAATCTTGTTGAACCTAATCATAGTGAAATCAACGAAATTTCTAATTTATTAAATATAGATGTAGAAAGTATAGAATCTGCACTAGATGAAGAAGAGCGCTCAAGAATAGATGTTGAAGACAATCATACTCTTATACTTATAGATATACCAGTAGACGAAAGTGACTCTAATTCTTCTCATTATACTACAATACCCTTAGGTATTATATTAACTCAAGAAGCTATTATAACAGTTTGCAATGCACAAACTAAGATTTTAAATGACTTTATAGTTGGTCACATTAAAGACTTCTTTACATTTAAAAAGACTCGCTTCTTGCTTCAAATTCTTCATAAAAATGCAGCTTATTACTTGCATTACTTAAGAAAAATAAATAAAATGACAATCATAATAGAGCGAGAAATTTACAAATCTATGAAAAACAAAGAACTAGTACAACTATTGGAATTAGAAAAGTCTTTAGTATACTTCTCTACCTCTTTAAAATCCAATGAACTGGTCTTAAACAAGATGGTTAGAACTGCGGGTATAAAGAAATATCCAGATGATGAAGACCTCTTAGAAGATGTTATAGTCGAAAATAGACAGGCTCTTGACATGGCTAAAATATATGGAGATATATTGAGTAGAATTATGGATGCTTTCAGTGCAATTATAAGTAATAATCAAAATAATGTTATGCAATTTTTAACAGTAGTTACACTAATTTTCTCAATACCTACAATAATATCAGGATTCTTTGGTATGAATGTTATCAATATGCCGTTTTCTGATAACCCAAATGGATTTTGGATAATTATGCTCATTACTTCTATAATATGTATAATAATTACATTTTTTATGTCAAGAAACAAGCTATTATAAAATATTAATAAGAGAAAGCCATTAGAGTTAATTAATTTACATTTACTCCAATGGCTTTTATTTATTTTAAAAATACTCTTTTTATCAGGTTTTTTAATTATCATATTCTTCATCTATACTCATTTCAGTTTCAAGACCTTCTAACATTGAGTCTAAACTTTCTTTTATGTTCAATATATAAATTGGAACATACTCTTCTTCATCAACTATTTCTTCTTGTAATTTAAATGGCGGAATTAATACTTCATCAAAGTTTATATTTAGTTTAGGGAAATCTTCTACTATTTCTCCACAGTTATCATATTCTTCATCTGCTAAAGAAACATACATATCTAAACTTTTTTTGTAGTAAAGCCCCGCAAGCATATATTCACACTTCTTACTCCCAAATTTAATACCTTCTTTATAATATTTCTCAGCTTCTGCATCATCATTTAATTTTAAATAAATTTGCCCTAAATTATATATTGCCTCAACACAACCTTGTGCTCTAGCCTTCTCATACCAATATTTAGAATTAACATAATCTTTGTAAAACATATCATAAATAAGGCCTACCATATGTTGAGCATATACATTGTTTTCATTAGCAGGTGTGTCAAGCATCATTTTAGATTCTTCTAGTTTTCCTTCTCTAAAATAAATTCTACCTAAATGTATACGAGCATTCATATGATTTTTACTACTTGCCATCTCAAAGTATTTTCTAGCATTTTTTGTATTGCCTAAATTCTCATATATACATCCCAATCTATAGCTAGATTTAGTATCTCCATTTTCAGATGCTTTTTTATACCAACTTATAGCTTCTTCTATGTTATTTAAATCTTCATATATATTCCCTAATTTTATTTGACAAGATACATTATTTGGAATTCTAGAATAATACGAAACTGCTTTTTCTATCTCTTGATTTTGATAATATAAGTCTCCAAGATTCTCAAGAGAACTTTTACATCCAACAGCTATAGCATCTTCATAGAACTTTATAGCATTTTCATAATCTTTTTCTTCAAAATATATACCTGCTAGATTGTTTTTAGCTTCTGTTATATCGTCTTCTGCTGCCATTTTATAATAAGTCTTTGCTTTTTCTATTTCATTCTCTCTATTATATAAATTTGCTAGCCTATATTTAGAAAGTGTGTGATTTTTTTCTATTGCTTTTTCATAATAATAAATTGCATCTCCTAATTCTTCTTTTCTATCATATACATATGCAAGTCGATACTCAGATTTTACGTCTTCTCTATCTGCACTCTTTTTGTAATATCTTTCTGCTTCTTCCAAATTATCATTGATTTCCATAATCATACCCAAGTTAAAACAACCTTTCATATGACCTGACTTATACAATTGTTTATATAAACTTACGGTAGACTTATTGTCCTTCTTTTTGCCATTTAATATTGCTAGATTATACTTAGCATCATCATCTAAAAGTACAGAACCTTTTTTATAATATTCATATGCCTCATCATCCTTTTCTAAGAATGTATACAATACTCCTAGATTAAAACAAGCTTTCCCGAGATTATTATCTGCTGCTTCTTTTAACCACTTTTCACATCTTATAAAATCTTTCATTTTAAAATGGCATACACCTAAATTATTTTGTGCTTGTAAGTACCCTATAGTAGCTATTTTCTCATACCAGTATATAGCATACTCATATCCCTCTAATCTATAATACATATTACCTAAATCAAATGCAGCATCTTCACTTCCATTCTTATATGCCATTGAATACCATTTTTCTGCTTCTTTAAATTGCTTTTTATTTTCATATATATTTCCCAAAGTATATTGAGATTTTACATAATTATCTAATGCTGCACTTTTATATAATTCTATTGCACTTTCTGTCTTTCCCATCTTTTCAAAAAGAGCTCCCTTAGTATGTATAACTTTTGGGTCACTAGATATATTTTTTATTTTTCTTATAGAAAATTTTGTGTTTTTCATTATTCGCTACCTACCCATTTTATAAAATATATTCTCTCAAACATTATTATACATTATAAACCATAATTAATGCTATAATATTGAATTTTTACCTTTTGTCACTATATTGTAATATTGAATTTTAAATTTTATAA
>NZ_JAGWCS010000120.1:0-12478 GCF_020657705.1 Clostridioides sp. ZZV15-6598
ATTAAACTCTCTTTTTCTATCATTAGGTTTTAACTTAGGTATTGTCATATTCTCCTCCTCAATTGATTATTTTAGATTTTAGTAAGATTATTGTATCATATATTTATTATTAAAATATATTGTGCGATTTACCTAAATACGCAAATTCTATAATGTCATTGATTGCATAAAAATTAAAGAGGGCATTATTATACCCTCTTTATGAAATATATTTATTTTAAACAATATAATTAAAATATACTTGATTCAAAGTATTATAGTGCAATTTATTAATAATCTCAATTTGCCATTTAAGTATTCAACTAAAATACACAAATTAATTACTTCAACAGCTCGATTATAAATTTTGCTCCTGCTTTAAATCCGAATTTATAACTAAGTTCTCTTTCAAATTCTATCAATGAATTAAATAAATCATTTAGTTCCATTAGTACATATATTCTATTTTCTTCTAATAAACTTTTTTCTAATAATTCATTAATCGCCATAATTTCTTTCCAACTTTCAATATAATATTTGTCTTTTTCTAAAATATCTCTATACATATGTTCATTTATCCAATAATCAAAATATATTTCTATAATTTCATCATACATTTTAGTACCTCCTTGACTTTCATCAGGCACTTAATATATACTTAAGTTGCTAGGTTAGTGTACATCAAGTACCTAATTTATAAAGGTAGTTGTTATATTTATATGGCAACTACCTTTTTCTAATAAGCTTTTAAATCTAAACTCAATATATTTTAAATCTCTATTACATCTAATTAAGATTTATATTTATCCTTCAATACTTCTTGAAACATAATTTATCTATTACTTAATAAATCATGCTTCTTTTTTATATCTCTTGTATCTTCTTACATTCTTCAAAAGAAAATAAATTTCCTATATACCAATATGGTCTAAATCCTGACTCACCATCCCTATTTTTAGCAACAATAATCTCACTTAAATTAGCACCAAAACCTTTTTCTCTTCGTCTCAACTCTCTTATATCCTCAATTCCCATTGTCTTACAATAATTAAGAGCTTCTTTTTCTGTAGGTCTATGAATATATATAACTGAATTAGAATCCATATATATCTGCTTTGAGCTTCTCATTACCCTATCCCCTTTAGGTCTTTCATCTTTCAATTCATCATTTAATTGAGCAAGCTGAATAACTGGTATATTAAAATCTAAAGTAATCTTTTTTATTTGCCTTGATAAGTCAGCGAATTTAGCTTCTCCTACTTCTTTACCTTCATAATCCAAAATTTGCAAATAATCAATTATGACTAAGCTAGGCTTAATATTCTTTATTTCTCTCTTTATTCCTGATACTGTATTTACAGAGTCATTTATATAAAGATTATTTTCTTGATTTATTATGCTTAAAGCTTGTATATATTTGACTATTTCATCATCATTTAGATTTCTATTCTTCATTTTTACAACTGATATTCCAGTTAGTGAGGCTATATTTCTAAACAGAATCTGTATATCGCTCATTTCTCCACTTATAAAAAGTACTTTCTTACCTTGAAATATTACATTTCTAAGTATTTGTAACGCCAGTGCTGTTTTACCTCTTCCACTTTTAGCTGCTATTGTAGTTAGTTCACCCCCATATAAACCTCCTATAGTATCATCTAAGAACTTTATTCCAGTCTTAATACCTTCATTTATTTCATCATTTATATATTCAAAGGCTCTCTCTGATATAGCTGTTATACTTGAATCCTTTTTTATTAATTTCTGATTAGCTTTATTTATATCATTTTCTAACTGATATATAAGAGTATTATCATCTATTTCTCCAAGATTGAACTTATTGAATTTATCAATTATATTTCTATTTTTGTATTTTTCAATAACTATACTTACATAACTCATGAAATTTGATACTGTTGGAACTATTGTTGACAAACTAGTGATATAGCTTATACCGCCAATATTATTCAAATGACCTTTTCTCTTTAATTCTTCTGTAAGAGTTATTATATCTATTACTTCATTTCTCTTATTTATTTCTTTTATAGCATTAAATATGTATTTATGTCCCTCATGATAAAACATGTCTTCATTTAACATTTGCTCTAACTCTTCCACTATTGTTGAATCTAATAAAATGCTTCCTAATATTGATTGCTCTGCTTCTGTATTTTTAATTAAGTTGTTTGAATTGTTTATAATATAACCTCCTTACCACTTTAATTGTGAGTCATCTAGATTATATATTGCTGTCTCTTTATTTATGACAATTTCCTTGCTATGATAATTGCCCTCTAGTATCTTGGTAAAATTACTTGAATTCATTATCCAATCAAAGTTTGCTTTCCATCCTGTATTATTATTTCCATTCAGAAAACTTGTTTTACTAACTATATTTATGACCTCTAATACAGTTTCTTTATCATATTCTTTTATTCTTGAATTTATTCTCCTCTTTCTTGTATCTGTTAGTTTCTTGACCTTTGAAAGTTCAATACAAGTTGAGTTAAATTTGCTTATAATTTCACTATATATAATATTATTTTCATTCTTTATATTCTTGATTGTTGTTGATTGATTGTTAATCGTCTGTTGATTAGGTTGTTGATTTTCTATGTTCTCTTGATAAAGCTCCCAGTTTTCAATAGTTATGACTATATACTTGTTTGTTGTTTCGTATGTTAGAAAACCAGCATTTTTAAAAACCAACAAACAACTTCTAACCATTTGATAACTAACTCCTTTACCACATCTTTCAGCTATTTTGCTATATGAAGAAATAAATTGTCCAGATTTTATTTTTATCCTTTTATTATCTATAAAAACATGGTTTTCTTTATGACTAGCCATAAGTAATATAGTTATTAATATTACTTTTCTTTCTGGTTTAATGTCTTTCCAAATTGATTTATCCAACAACTCCCTATAAAGCTTTATCCACCCTTTATTGCTCAATTACAAACACCTACTTTAAGACTATAACTTGATACCATTTGCATTTTCAATAAACCAATCATCCAATTTATTTTTTATTATGTATACTCGATTATTTATCCATATACAAGGGAATCCTTTATTTTTAGAATGGCATAACTGCCTAAATTTTGATTCTCCTATAGGATAAAGCTTCGATGCTTCCTTACATGTTATAAGTTCAGCTTTATTTCTTTTCGCATTTTCAATAATTTTATATCCTTGCTTTTTTTCTTGTGCTTCTTCTTCATTCTTTACAATAATGTTTAAAGTGGCTTGTAATGTCTTTAAAACCTCTAAATTATTATTCTCTTTCATATTTTACTCCTCCTTACTAAAAAATAATTCTTCTACTGTTGTATCTAAAGCTCTAGATAGTTTAATCATCAAACCATTGCTTGGATTATTCGCCTTACCTCTTTCCAAGCTTGATAAATAATATCTTGATATACCAACTCTATCTGCCAGTTCTTGTTGCTTTAGACCTTTTTTAATCCTAAATATTTTTAAATTGATTCCCATACTTTTTCCTCCTTTTTTCTAGTTTACATTCGTAAACTTTACATTTTAATTATAATGTCGACATACGTGTACTGTCAATAAAAATATATTATTTTTCTGTTCTCATTTGTGTACTTTTGGGCTATACTTTATACGAGGTGATAATATTGCAAATTGGAAAAAACTTAAAAAATATAAGAAAACAAAAAGAACTAACACAGATTCAACTTGCTGAAATTAGTGGCATCTCAAGAAATGCTCTAATAAATTATGAAAATGATAAAAGAATACCTAGTATAGATACCTTATCAAAACTCGCTAAAGCTCTGAAAATTGAAAAGACTATCTTTTATTTTGATATTGAAAATGAAGTAATGACTAATGAAGATGTTTTATACTTTTTACAGTCTTTATTCCCAGAAGAATACTATTCTTTTGATGAATTTTTAAATGCTATTTCAAATCTTATGGAAGATGATGATATTAGAATTACCTCAAGTTTATTGCTAGGTGCTTGGTCTGATAAAGACCAATATTATAAACTTGGTGAAAAATTAGAACTAAATGAAAATCAAGTTTATAATTGGATACTTTCAGATTGTATATCTAATACTGAATTAGATTTTTCATTACATCCTGATGACATAAAAGAAATTATTAAAAATGATGTTCTTACAAAACAATCAATTGATGAATTATTAGATATTGGTCTATCAGAAGAAAATATAGAAACAATCTATGATTATTTTAGTGACCCAACAGATACTGGGAGTAATATTCGACTAAAAAAATTAATATCTCAAAAAGAAAATATTACTATTAAAAATAATGATTACTTTAAATTATTACAAGAAAATAATGAATTAAAGGAAAAAAATGAAAAGCTTGAAAATACACTTAAAGAAATAAAAAAACTACTAAATAAAATATAAAATAATATCAATACTATCTAAAGCAATGATAAAAAACTATGAATGGAGTTACAATTATAAATAAATCATATATGCTAAAATACACATATAAATGCCCTACTAATTTATTTCATGGAGATAAAAAATATACTCTAGCATACATTAAAAGAATTATGAGTAAATTAGTATATGATATGGATAATCTAGAAAACAACTCCTTTACATGTCTAGAAGTACAATCATTGTTTGATAATATATTTAAGGTGAAATTATGATGAATAATACAATCGGAGAAAAGATTAAACAATATAGAAAATCGGTAAATATGTCAAGGGATGAGCTAGCCAACAAGATTGGTTGTTCAGTTCATGCTATAGCTAAATATGAGCAAAATCAAAGAATGCCTAGTCTAGATATGATAAGAAAAATAGCTACTGCTTTATCAATTGCTATAAATAAACTCATTGTTGAAGAAAATGATTTAGATACTTTAACAAATAATAATATTAATTTAAAAGTATTTAATAAAGAGTTTGATTTAGTAATTCACATATTAGAAAATTATGATTATGATATAAAAACAGACTATAAAACAAAGTTTGAAATTACAGATAATACAGATACAATAAAACCAATTAACATAAACTTCTCTAATTTCAAAAACTTCTCTAAAAATCTAAATTGGGTGATAAATGGTCTTGTTGAAAATTTTATACAAAAAAACTCTAATGGTCTTATTGAAGATGAGGATTAAAAATATTAGTATTGTACATTTTCAAAATATAAATTTAATTATCAATTTTGATATAGTCATAATTAGATAAGAATTAAATAAGGAAGGAGCTACAATCATGAATAAATCATATATACCAAAATACATGTATAAATTCCCTACTAACCTACCTCATGGAGATAAAAAATATACTTTAACATACATTAGAAGAATGATAAGTGAATTTGTATATGATATGGGTAACCTAGAAAATAACCCCTTTACATTCCCAGAAGTACAAACATTACTTGATGGTATAACAGTAGGTGGACATAAATTAAGTGACCAAAATCAAATACTAAATATAAAATCATCATGGGATTATGTAATAAAATTAAGTAACAAAGAAAACTTATCTTTAAATAAAGATACAATTTGCTCTATACATAAAATAGTTGCAAAGGATGAAGCTCTAATCGTTGGAAATTTTAGAAATGGTAATATAGGTATAGCTGGTACTACTCAATATGAGTGCATAGAAGCCACTTTATTAAATGATTTATTTGTAAGTGACATAAATATCATAAATAAAATAACTAACCCCTTAGAGAAGGCTATAATAATAAATTTATGGTTGTCCTATTGCCAATTCTTCTATGATGGCAACAAAAGAACTGCTAGACTTACCTCAAACCTAATACTTGTAAGTAATGATATAGGAGTTCTATCAATACCAGCTAAACATAAGCAAGAATACAACACACTAATGCTAAACTTCTACGAAACACTAGAAGCTGATGAAGTTATAAAATTTTTATTAGAGAAATGTATTACATTCTTTGATGGATATAACTATAAATCATATAAGGAGCTGTTTAAAAATGGCAACTAAAAGAGCTAATGGAGAAGGCTCTATCGGAAAATATAAAGATGGTTGGCGTTCCCGTATAATGATTGGCTATAATGAAGATGGTAAACCACTGAGAAAAGAATTTTATGGTAAGACTCAAAAAGAAGTTAAAGATAAATTAGATGCTTATAAAAAACAATATTATTTAAGCTCTGATATTTCAGATGATAAAATAACTTTAGAACACTGGTTTTACAATTGGTTGTTTGAGTATAGAATAAAAGATTTAAAACCCAAGTCATTTGAAAGATATGAAAGCATCTATCGCAATTATATTAAAGATACTGATTTAGGCAACCTTAAGTTAAAGGACTTAAGAGTATCTCACATACAAAAATATTACAATAGATTGCTTGATTCCAATAAAAGTATACCTACTGTAAGACAAATAAACACTAAACTGAAAACCTGCTTATCAGAAGCTGAAAAACAAGGTCTTATACAACGTAACTATTGTACTATGGTAAATATACCAGTTGAGAAAAAGGAAAATAAGCTTGAAATATTGACTCTTGAACAACAAAAGAGTTTTATAAAAGCTATAGAGAGGCATAAATTAGAAGTATTATTTTTGGTTGCTCTTGGTACTGGACTTAGATTAGGAGAATTATTAGGACTTAAATGGTCTGATATTGATTTTAAGAATTCTAATTTAACAGTTAAAAGAACTCTTCAAAGAACATATTTTATAGATAAAACTGGAAATAGAGAGCTTAAAGTATTAGAGCAAGAGCCAAAGACATCAAATTCTTACAGAACTGTACCTATTCCAAAGGATGTCTTAAATAAATTGAAAGAACATAAAGTAAATCAAAATACAGATATATTAAAGGCTGGAGAATTATATAGAAATGATAATTATGTATTTTGCAATGAATTAGGTGTCACTATAGATGATAAAAGACCTTTAAGGAATCTGAAATCTATATTAAACAGTTTAGATATAGAGCCTATAAAGTTTCATGGTCTTAGAAAAACTTATGCAACTAGACTTTTTGAGAATGATGTCCCTCCTAAAACTGTACAAGTTTTAATGGGTCATTATGATATATCAATAACTTTAAATATATATACTCAAGTTATGGAAGATAAGAAAGTTGAAGCTATAGAAAAATTAGATAAAATATTTTCATTGTAAAAATCAAATACATAAAATACTATGATTCCATATAGTTAATTATAAAATCAAAATAAGGATACAAATTAATTTTATATTATCTTGTATCCTTAATTCGTATCTAGTTTTAATTATTTATCTTGGATAGCCTTTATGATACATTAATCCATTTTCTAACATTAATTCTTGAGCCAAGTATATATGACCCTTACAGTGCATATCTGATACACCCTCACTTATAAGTTTATATGTTTCAGAAGTATATAATAAATAATCCATACTTTCTTCCAAGCTCTTACCTGTTTGTTTGGAAAATTCTAATATGATTTTTTTATATAGTGATTGTAGCAATGTCTTATTGGCTTCCATAAAACTATACCTCCTCATCACATTTAAATTTTTATCTATTATTTATTAATTAATTGTATATTCACTATTCTTCACTAAATTCAAACAAATTTTCTACTATAGTATCGAATACTTTAGCAATATCCATCGCTAGCTTCAAAGATAGATTATATTTTTCATTTTCTAATATTATACTAAAGTATGTTATTATATCTATTCTATTGATTACATTTATTACTATCTATTATCTTAATGAACACATAGGATTGGAAAACATGATCATATATCTTAAATATATCTCTATACGCCATCAAAAAGTCTTTTTTTCTATGATTAGTATATAATTTTGTAATTCCATTACTAAAATAAAAATACTAGTCAATAAAAACTAGCATTTCCAAATATATAATCATTTATTTTTCAAAATTGATAAAGACAATTTACAGAAATAATACTCATAATTAAAATTATATTAAATCACTAATTTTTTCTTCATTTAAATATAGACTTTTATTTCCTATTAACTTATCTTCATTATTTCTTATCTCTTTATAAAAATCTCCTGAAAATGGTATTACATCTTGTCTAAATTTCAATAAAACATCATTTATTGGTACAGCTGTGAATTTCTTTAAATCAAATTTATTTTTTAAAAATACATGCACTTCATCCTCAGTATACTTACATGCTTCACTTAATCTATCTACATAACCTTGTTTGTCATCTTTAATCCATAACATAGTTTTAAAAGGATTAAGAATTGTTCTTGGTATATTCAATAAATAATAAAATTCTTCTTCATTAATAATCTTCTTAACTTTCTTAAATTCATCATTACTGATATCTTTTTCATAAATAATGACATTCATATCAGAAATTACATTTATAAACTCTGATATAGAATTTTTTATATTCTTTACTTTTTTTATTTCATCAGATATTTCAATGCTAACTTCTCTTGAAATACACCCTGCTTTTTCTTTTAATTTACTATACTCATCTTCCCAATACTTTATATAATCAATTCTATCTATAGGTTTAAATATATTAGTATTTCTATGTATTAAAGGTATTATTCTATTTTTAAAATCATTACTTTTTATAAACTCTAATACCTCATACATACAATTTTAAGATTTTAAATATTGCTCACTTATTAACATTATTGCATAGTCTGAACTTGATATTTGCCTCATAAATTCTTTTATACTTTGCCTATATTTTAAATCTCTCTTATCTCTGATTATTTCTATTCCTTCTTTTTCACATAAACATTCTATTGTATCTGCTATTTCTTCATTTTTCCAACTATATGATAAAAATACTTTTTTCAATTATAATACCCTCCAATCAGTTATTTTATTCAAAAGCTATTTATATCCTTATATTAATAACTAATGTATTATATTTTTTATCTCAGTCTCTATTTATATTTGTTTGCATATTACTATAGAAATAGATATCATGTAATTTTTATTAATTTTTTTCTTTTCATATCAACCATATAATATTTTATGCTCCTAATAAAACTTCTATAATTCAGTATATTTTTTACAAGAACCTTTGCACTTACTAACTGGATACTTAGCACTATTTTTTTCCACTTTATCACATAAAATTGTATCCATATCTAAATCTAATTCTTTTGTTAAATATATTAAATATATAAGAATATCAGCTATCTCTTCATGTATTCCCTCTAATATTTTAGAATCCGATTTTATATCATCGCTATTTTTATTATTCCATAAGAAATATTGTAATAATTCAGCTGATTCTATACTAATGGCTACTGACAAGTCTTTTGGGGTATGAAATTTACTCCAATCTCTACTCTCTCTAAAACTATATATCCTATTTAAAGTTTCTTTAGTTATCATTGTTTTCTCCATAAATTTATTTTTTACTTTCAAAACAGACTGCAAAATTCTTAGGAACTAATGTAAAATATTCTTCTATGCTTCCTTTTTGAACAAAATACTTTCCATCTCCAGTCTTTCTATCATAGTTATAGACTCTATATAAATAATATTGTTCTTTATTCTCTTTTGAAAATTTCACTTCTCCTGCTGATATAAAAAATTGAGATGACACTCCTCCTTCAGTAGTTTTTACTTCAATATACTTTTCTACTATTGTTCCATCATTTAATTTCTCAAAAGATAATATGTCATATCCCTTTTCATCATCTATTTCTGATGTATGTTCTATTTTTTCTACATAGTCTTTACCAATTTCTTTTTTAACTCGCTCTTTTTCTAGCTTTAAAACTAATCTTTCTCCTGCATATCCTAATCCTTTATTCTTTATGTCTTTCTCTATTGAATATTTTCTACCTTTTCTCTTTCTTTTTTCTATAATGCTACTCTTTTGTAAATCTGATTCTTTTTCTTCTAGCAACTTAGGTTTTGGTGTCTCTGTCTTCTCTAGTAAAACCCCTTCTTTAAATGAAATTTCTTCTTTAACTATTGATGTTCTCACTATATTTTGAATATCATTAGCCAATACATCATAAAATTCTTGTTCTAAATTAACATACAGTAATGAAGCCATTCCTTTAGATTCTAATACATTTTCAATCCCTAACTCCTCATTTTCTCCCTTAAAATTATATATATATTTAGTATCCTCAAATTCTATTTTTCTTAAATTTGTAACTCTTACAAATGCATAACTCCTCATAGTTCCTATATCTTTTTTCTCATTTATAGCCCCAATTCTATCGTGATAATATTTTGGAATCAATTCTTTTAATTCTTCGTTTTTGTCAGGTTCTTCTCTATCATAATGACTTACTAAGTCGGCAACATATAACTCAGTTGATTTTCTACAATAAAAAAACACAAGTGTAGTTTCATTATTTTCTAATTGTTCATCCAAATACTTTACTCTTTGATCCCATAATCCTTTTTTATTCCTAGATGGCTTTGTCTTTGTAAAATGTCCCCAAGCCACCTGTCCTTTTTCTAAGCATACCTTTAAATGTTCTGGCATAGTTAATTTTCCAAGTTGCCCTGTCTCTTCATTATATTTTATAAATATATGTAAATTCTTATTAATTGCTTTTGCCTCCATATTTTATAGTCCTCTCCTATACTAATATTTTGTAGAGTGCATATTTCACATGCACAAATCACACATACATCTTGCAATTACTAATTCCAAGTTAATAAGTAGAGTGAATTTCATATCTCTACTTATTATTGTATTAGAATTCAAATAAAAAAACAACTCTATTTTTTATAGAGTTTAATTAAAATAATACAAAATCTCTTGTATATATTGTTTATACTACATCTCATACTATTAATAGAATTTTATTTTTTTTACTTTTGACCATATTTATCTCTCTAGCTTTAAGTACAATCTTAATTCATTAATACATTTTCTCCAAATAAAATGATTTATACCTAAAATAAACTTTTTTAAAAAATTGCAAAAAATATGCCTAAATCATATATCAACTTTATAGTATTTATTTTTATATTCTTTGATATATATTTTCTACTAGAGCATTATTAGAAATAATATATTGTGATATTCAATATTGAAAACTATATAATCCTAATATAATTCCTTCAAATATATCCACAAAAAAACCTCTTTTTCTGTGGTTGGGGTACGGTTGGTGGATTTTATCACCAAAATAAAAAATACTAGTCAACAAAGACTAGTATTTCCAAGCATTTCATCATTCTTTTTTTAAAATTGGTGGAGACGAGGGGAGTCGAACCCCTGTCCGCAAATCTTTTCCTCGCTGCATCTACATGTGTAGCCAACTTTACTAGTATCTCGCCTCACATAACGCCAAGTGGCAGGCTCTATGCTTAGCCAGTCCCAATTAATCTACCCTAAGTCGAGACACCCTCAAAGTAGTTCCCTGCATAATGACGTCCAGTCTTAGCCGGCAGGAGGGCTAAGAGGGACGAGCAGCAACTAGGCTGCTATCGCGAAATTATCGTCTGCGTTTATTTTAAAGTTCCCCAGTTTTTACGTGACCCAGAGTAACACGACACGCAGCCTCAAGTTCCAAACCCACGTCGAAACCTTTACGCCCCCTTGAGTAGTTTATAGTCCATTAGACTTTTCGCAAACTTTATCACCATTTTTATTAAATTTTTAATGTATATATAATATAATACTTTTAAGAATAAAAATCAATGTTATGTTCTAGATAATAAAGAATTTTATTCTAAAAAATACATTTTTAACTAGTTTAATATTTCCCTGTCATTTCTCTTTCTATACGTCTTTGGGCATCTTTCTTAGCCATATCTTGACGCTTGTCATATAACTTCTTACCTTTTGCTAAAGCAATCTCTACTTTAACTTTACCATTTTTTAAATATAAACTAAGTGGTATAAGTGAATACCCCTTTATAGTAGTTGCTCCAATAAGCTTTCTTATCTCATGCTTGTGAAGCAATAACTTTCTCACTCTTAGAGGGTCAACATTAAATATATTTCCTTGCTCATATGGACTTATATGAACTTGTTTCAAAAATACTTCACTGTTATCTACAGATGCAAATCCATCACTTAGGTTGACTTTACCTTGTCTTATTGATTTTACTTCTGTTCCTTTTAATTCAATTCCACACTCATATGTTTCCTCTATAAAATATTCATGTCTTGCTCTTTTGTTTGTTGCTAATATTTTTTTACCAGCCATATAAATCTCACCTTCTTTGCTAGAAATTGCTTTAATATATACTAAGTATTTTATATCTATAAATCTTTTGACTACCCTGTATGATAACATATTCAAGGACTTTAGTCAATATGACAACTCATACATTAAATTAATTAAGCAAGATATATTAAATACTGTAACAATATATTGTAGGAAATTGCATCGACTATATTTAATGCAAAGTCAAAATCAATTACTAAAAATAACCTATCAAACTCAAAACAAAAATTTTAATACTCTAATACCTACTTCTAACTTCTAACTTCTAACTTCTAACTTCTAACTTCTAACTTCTAACTTCTAACTTCTAACTTCTAACTTCTAACTTCTAACT